>JAHDEH010000015.1:7361-14426 GCA_020628955.1 Alphaproteobacteria bacterium | reverse complement strand
TGTAAATATATGAAGGAGCCATATCCAGAATCTATCTATGCAGAATTTTTTGGAGATCATGAACCAGAATATGCAGATCTAAACAGCACAAGTTCAATAGTCAGATGCGCAAATGCTGGCCCGTGTTACAAACGATCATACGACGCTTCGCACTCGCCAGTAGTAATTACAGGGCCGCTAGTAACGTGCATTAAAGAAATGGTAGCAAAACTATTAATCAGCACAGAAATATGTAGCTTCGAGAATTTAGAGAATAATCTTGTGACTGTAAATCGTAGTTCTAGTTCACTGTTTCAGTTTCAGACTAATATGCATTTATTTGTAACAGCACTACTTACTCTGTATGTAATGCTTTTTGGTTTCAGGATGATATTAGCTATGGATGTGCTACCTAAATCGGAAATGGTTGGTTTTGTTTTAAAATTTGTATTTGTTACATATTTTGCAGTTGGTATTAATATTAGTGGCGGCACTAACCGCCTTGATGGGATGAGCCAGTGGGCTCTGCCAACATTGCTTGGCGGAATGGATTCGCTTGGCTCTTGGGTAATTAGTTCTGGCAGCACTAATGCGGTAGACCCCAACGCTCCATCTTTATGTGATTTTTCTACAGCTGAATATCCAGACGGACTGACTCATATGCGTCTTTGGGACGCGCTTGATTGCAAAATTACATATTATCTGGGAATTGATGGTGGTAAATCTATGCTTTCTAAAGGTGCCAAACAAGTTGGTGCATATGGAAAAATTGACAGTTTGAGTCACCCGATACCACCATATATGTACCTGCTGGTGCCTGCCATTAAGACGGGTAATTTTATGCTAATTAAGCTAATTTTGATATATCCGCTTCTGATAGTTTCTGTTGCTGCTTTTATAGTAAACATAACGGTTGTAAGTATTATTGCTATTGCTATATTGTCGGTTCTTGCCCCAATATTTATTCCGATGTGCTTATTTAAATATACAGAAGGATTCTTTAAATCATGGATGCGCCTATTAATTTCATTTATGCTGCAGCCAATGGTGATGATTGTATTTATGACAACAATGTTTGCAGTTTACGATTATGGTTTTCAAGGCACCTGCGCCTATAATTTCAGAGATTATGGCGTAACAACAAATAATGATGGTGAAATTAGCATGAGCAATTCTGGTGGTTTGCCACAAAATCCTGCAGGAAATACCAGGAACATAAGGTATCATTATGTAGATCTTGATTTTGTAAATACGGCCCTTTATCCAGATCAAAATTCTGTTGATAATTGCAAAAAAAGTTTGTCATACATTATGAATGCAGTCTCTAGCACACTGATTGCGCCTGTTGATCCGGCAGCAACAGCTGCAAATATTCAGAATCATATGGAAAAATCACTCAATGATACAAGCGGCGAGGAACTTAAAAAAGATAATTTAATATTACAAAGCATGCATGAGGATCAAGGTGTAGTATTTGACACGGTAGAGGTAGTATTCGAAGCAATTCTTAGCCTGGTTATTATGCTGATCACAGCATGCTTAATTTTGTATTTAATGTATAATTTTAGCGCGCAATTAATGAGCTTTGCTGCTGATATGACAGAAGGCGTTGCTGATAGTAGCATGAATGCAATAAATGCGCAAAGTGTAGCCGGGGCTGGCTTTAAAGCCATGGGGCTTGGAGAGATGGGCTTTAATAAAATAAAAGAAGCGATGGGCGCAGATGACGATGGCGATGATTCTGATGATAGCGATGGAGACTCTGATGACAAGGGAAGTAAAGGTAGCAAGGGCAGCAAAGGCACCAAAACAAGAGGAGGAGCCAAAACAGGTTCTGGTGGCGGTGGTTCTGGCGGTGGCGGCGGAGGTGCATCATGATGTGGTGTTTAAAGATGTCATTCCCGCGAAGGCGGGAATCTAGAAATGAAGCAACGAGCTCGCTGCTAGAGGGCATGGATCCCCGCCTACGCGAGGATGACAGCGTGCTAGGTGATAATAAATCTTTGCTAGGTACTATAAAACATAGTATAAAAAGTATTTTTATACTCCTAACAATAACCCTATCAATGATCTCTGCAGTAAATACCGCCAGTGCAAATACACCAGCATTCACATGCACAACTCTTCCAACAGTAGATGCAAGTGGCTATTTGGCAGATGAAACAGCCTTTGGATACGTGCAAAATAACATAAGTATGGATTTTACTGGTGCGTGCGATGTAGGCACGGATAATTTAATTTTTTCTGCTAAAGCTGGTGCTTTATGGAATACAATTACTATGGCTGCAAATACTACTAAAAAAATTAGTGATCTTGGAGTGGCTACTCTTGACATGAATAGTGTGAATATCATTAAAGACATAGAAGTTTCTGCAGAAATTATAGATGATAAATTATGCCTCACAATGCCAACATCAAGAGGTGCTATGCCACTGATTTGCCGCAATGTAGACCCAGATTCTGCTCTTCTGGCTCCTGATCCTGATGATACATGTTCAGTCACCGGATCTGCTTGTAGCGGTGTGAGCAGAAGTCAGTCATTAGTTAATTTTTCTGGCAGATCTGTTGATTGTCTGCAGGAAACTTTAGACAGAGTTTTCCATGGCGGCGGGGAGTGTGACACTAGTCCTAATGCAATAACCCCGCTTCGTTCATTTGCTGAATTTATGGACGCTTTCAAGGTTGCAATAGGTGCAGCTTTGATAATTTACACTATGTTTTTTGGCTTTAAACTAATGCTAAATAAAGACCAAGCTTCTTTAGAGAAAATATCTATGTTTGTGTTGAAGATGCTGCTAGTTATTTATTTTACGGTTGGTATGGGTCAAACTACTATCAAAAATGGTGTTGAGTACCGCGAAAATGGAATGACGCAGCTAGTATTGCCTATTTTAAATTCTGCAACTACCGAATTTGCAGAATTTGTGTTTAATGCAGCCGGGTCACCTGGATTATGTCAGTTCGACCGGGATAGTTACGATGCGGGCTATGAATATTACAGTATGTGGGATGCACTCGATTGCCGATTAGCATATTATTTTGGTCAGCAAGTAATGTACGACATGGATGCATCTTTCCATTCATTATCTAGAACTGCAGGTCCTGGCGGCGGGACTCCTGTAACATGGGAGCAAGCAGCTGATGTTGATGTGCAGGACGAAGTAGAAAGAAGAAATAGTGACGGGCTGATGTATTTTTCTGTGATAATGGGATTTATA
Organism: Alphaproteobacteria bacterium; assembly: GCA_020628955.1. Classification (GTDB taxonomy): domain Bacteria; phylum Pseudomonadota; class Alphaproteobacteria; order Rickettsiales; family Rickettsiaceae; genus Megaera_A. The sequence goes on along the minus strand of JAHDEH010000015.1, from coordinate 11,229 downwards.
TTTGGTGGACAAATTTTAGTGGCTATTATAGGCATAATATTTGGTCTGATATTTATGGGAATTAGATTTTACTTCTTATCTGTATATTTAGTGTGCATGGTCACCTTGTACGTAATGGTTTATATTTCGCCTATATTTATTCCTATGGTTTTGTTCAAAAAAACCAAAATGTATTTTGATGCATGGCTCAGAATCGTTACATCTGTTGTTTTGCAGCCGGCAATTATTGCTGGCTTCATTGCGCTGCTTGTAACCGTATATGATAATGTATATTACGGTAGTTGCGAATTCCAAAGATGGGATTACGAAACAGCAGATGCAAAATTCAATACCTATGAAATCAGAACTCCAAGCGCGGATGTTCTGAGCTGCACCGATAGTGTTGGCTATAAAATGACTGAGCATTTCCGCGGCAAAGGATGGGAACAGAAAAATTTCACAATATTCTCATATTTCATTATTGGGGGCGGCGGTGGAGAGTTGCTGCTTAGCATGATATCGATGATTATGTTCGTGATAATATTTTATTTTATATTAAAACAAGTTTCAGAATTTGCAGCCGGCATAACCGGAGGGCCGTCAGTTGGCGGAGTAACCGCAAATCCAACAGGTACTATAGACAAAGTAATTGCAGGAGGAGCTGCTGTTGTAGCTCTTGGAAAAGCGGCGGTAAAAGCAAAGTCAGGAGATAGTCAAGGAGCAAAAGAAGATCTAAAAGAGGCGGGAGAGAAAAGTAGAGAAGCTACAACTGACAAAGATGATAATAAGCAAGAAAGTGGTGATTCAAAAGCGACAGCTGGGAGTGAAGTAAAAGACGCTGCCCCAAAAGCAGAAAAGGATGGAGGTAAAAAATAATGGACCAAAAATCACAAGATGTTGGAGGATTTATTTTATTACTTACCATTCTCGGTTTTATCTCTGGAATTATTTTATGTATTCTGGTGCTGTTTGGAGCTATAAATCTGACAGATGGTTGTTTATATAGATATTCAATCGACAGCACTGGTGTTGCAACCGGGGATGTCACAGTTACCGGCAGAGTTAACTTAAGAGCAGATGCAAACTACAGCAATCAATCTGGCGGCTCTTTGGACCCAGCCCGCTACGGCGAATGGATTAAAACAAGCATAGAAGTAGACGGCGTACAAACCATTGATATTAAAGTAACAGGCGAAGTAAGCCTATGCCGAGCATATTTGCCGCAAAATAATTTGGAAGCTGCTAGTACTGGGGGCGTACAAATTCCTATTCCAAGAGTGGAAGAAACAGCTGCACCAGTAAGATTAATTTTTGACTCAGAGATAGGCGAGTGGCGTAATATTGCGCAAATATTCCCAAATGATAAAATTTTAGTAAATATCAAAGAAGACCAAAAATTAATGACGGTTAGTTCCTTCAATAGTTCCTTAAGCGGAGTGAATGCTGCGTCATGTGCAGATGGAGATACATCTTATTCACCAATTTGTGGTCGGTATACGATATATTCAGGGCAAAGTTATGTTGATAGGTGCGTATTTAAAACGGAAACAAATTGTACCTGTGAAATTGATGATTATTACGACCCTTTGCTTGGTATATTATTATATGGTGGAGGGGTATATGGACCAGGTCACCCTGAATACTCAGATTATAATTCTTCGCAAAAATGCGAGGATAAAGCTCAATTTATACTTGGTCTTGGAAATGCTGGATGGGCATGGAATTGTTTGCAATACTATGATCCAGAAACAGAAACAGCGCCTCAGCCATATTTGACCAGCGGAATTAATACAATAAAATATTCAAGCAATATTAATAATTTAATTAGAGACATAACAAGTCTTGATTGTGACGGTGCTACTGGCCCTGTTTATGACCATAATGTTAAATTCTGGTTCTCTGCTGATGGATCGGGTGACGATACTGCTAGCCCAGCAGACCCAAACCCGGGCGCAGGACCTACTGGATTACTCTACAGATATGATAATAATGAAAATCCAACAAATAAAGATTCAAGAGGCAGCGTTTTTGCTTTTGCGACATTCGCATCTGACCAATCAAGTGCTACATCTTCTGAATATAAGAGTCTTTTAAATGAAATATCAGCTGTTAGTGGCCCTAGATATTTGCAATATCGCTTTTTGTCTGTGGATGACACGGATTTCAGTAATAATAGCGGTGGTTATGTGCTTGATATTAAGCAAACAAAATGCCGAAGAGCCAATGGGCAAGGCATGGATGATGTTGTTAATGATCGCGGCGAGGTTCAATATGTGATCATGCCGTTTGGGCAAAACCCAAATGATGTAGGCTCTATTAGCCCAGCAACTTTTGCCGTTAATGCAGATGGGGAAGGTTCCTTCACCACAACATCTGCACAAGAAGGCGATATTTGGATGCGGATATTCAATGACGATAATGACTACAAGGACAGTATTGGTGAGTATGTAGTGGATTATACTTCAACTACTTCTGCTGTAAATTTTGCAACTTCGTTCTTGGATCCGATGGTTGATAATTTCAGAACAACAGTTGGCGATGCATCAAGAACTATATTTCAAAATATGACTTGCTTCAATGGTGCAGGCGATGCTGATGCTTGTAGTAATTTCTTTAATTACATCAGAGCTATGCTGACTCTTTATGTTGTGCTGACAACGATGATGTTCTTGCTTGGCATGGTTAAACTCACGCAGAGCGAGCTCATGACGCGCATTATTAAAATTGTTATTATTGCAGGCCTTATGAATGAGGGAACTTTTGAATATTTTAATGAATATATATTTAATAGTATAGTGAATTTTTCTGACAATGTAATTGCTAATATGTCTGGATATAGCATATATAGCGGCAATCAGGTAATCACAAATCCGCTTATGTTCATGAGCTCTATAATGGAAAAAATCTTTACAAGTAAAATATTCTGGGCGCAGATATTATCGCTATTTTCAATGGGGTTTGTTGGTTTTGTATATTATGTATTTGTATTTGTTGCACTTGGCTTGCTGTTGATTGTTTTATTCAAAGCATTGGCTATATATTTTGTAGCTTTTGTGCTTCTTGCTGTGCTGATTGGGATGGCGCCTCTGTTCCTTACATTTATGTTATTTAATCAAACATGGTATTTATTTGATAACTGGGTTAAATATATCTTTAAATATATGGTGGAACCAGTGATATTACTTGCAGGTATTATTATCCTGACGCAGCTATTTACGATATATTTAGATAATATTTTTGGCTATAGTGTATGCTGGAAATGCGCTATTCCAATTAATATACCATTTACCAATGCTGAAATGTCTGATGGTGATGTTGGTATGCCTCTATTTTGCATTAATTGGTTTTCTCCTTGGGGGCATGACCCGGGTGCTACTAGCCAGATGGGCGTTGATATGACTAATATGATAGCAATTTTAATCTTGGGAGTTTGCCTGTGGGGGTGGAGCAATTTTGCAAGCACTATCACAAGAACAATAATAAATGCACCTGGTGCGCCATCTGCAACTGGAATTGGCGGGGGAGTTGCTGGTTCGTTTGCCGGAGCGGCTGCTAGATTGTCTGGGGCAAGAGCAACAAGTGCAAAGGTAAAAGGCAAAATTAAAGCAGCTCAAAGAGGCGGGGTTACTGGCGAAAATGGTAATGAACCAGGTCCAAGCGAAGAAGATGTAGCAAAGCAAGAAAAGCAACAAAGTCAAACAGCAGAAGGCAAAGCAAAATCTGCTGCTATGAAAGCTACTTCAAAGGGTGGTGGTAAGCTAGATACTACATTCAGAAAAACAGCAGCGCCTACACCAAAAGGCAAGTCAGGAAAAATGAGTGCAGGAGCTGACGATGGATTTGAGGATGCAAAAGATGCAAAGCCAGGAACAGCAGCGCCTACACCAAA
>JAHDEH010000015.1:0-7261 GCA_020628955.1 Alphaproteobacteria bacterium | reverse complement strand
ATGGATTTGAGGATGCAAAAGATGCAAAGCCAGGAACAGCAGCGCCTACACCAAAGGGTAAGTCAGGTAAAATGAGCGCAGGAGCTGACGATGGATTTGAGGATGCAAATGACAGCGGGGTAAAATCTAGCTCTGCCAAATCTGATACAAAGAAGAGGAGGTAGGGAGATTATGTTAGGCATGATATATAGAGCTTTTAAGGTGATTATGATGAGGTTTGCCCGTCATCACGAGGAAATATACTTGTCATCGCGAGTGAAACGAAGCAATCTCAGGAGTAAGAATGCAGGCGAAAAAGATTGCCACGTCGCTAACGCTCCTCGCAATGACGAGTCCGCCAACAAAGATCGCTTAGCTTTGCTCGCAATGACGAACCCGCTAAAAAAGATTACAGCATTGCTTATGCTCCTCGTAATGACTCTACTCATTAACGCCTCTCCTTCCTTTGCTGCCGATTGCATAGACCCACCTGCAGCTGCCTCATTGCACCAGGAGTCAGTATCTATTTCAGTATCTGATGTGGGGACTTGGAGAGCTACTGGCCTTTATGTAAACCTGGATAAATTTTTAGGGATTAACTGGTCTGGTTCTGGAGTTACTGCAAAACCAAAGAGATATAGAGTAATGTATCGCATTGATCCTAGGTTTGAATTTCCGCAAGTATTTATACAAAAATATAATTACAATACCAATATTTATGAATCAGATTTTATGAGGTACGATTCTGGTGGTTTAATGGATTATCAGAATAATCATGTTCTTGATCAAACAGCTAGAATGCAAGATTATATTGCATATTTTAATTTCAGTGGTAGAGATAAAATAGAAGTAAAAAGAAATGAAGTAGTAAATATTCATTTAATAGATAGCGCAGAATATTTTGGGGCAGGGTCTGAAAATAATGCAGAGCTTGGAGGCAGCACTAATAGGCCAAATATAATATACACGCATTCAGCAATTGATGATAATAAAATAATATATAGCGAAATTGGGCCTTTTTGTGCATATGGTATGCCGGGCACGGGTGCTTGTGTTCTTGGTAATTTTGGTACATTTTCTAATAATCCAGCAGAAATCACGCAACATAGTATTTTGTTAGGCAAGATAGATAATAACACATTTAATATTGAAAAGCTAAACCTAAATGATTGTCCAAATGGCGCAAATGGCATGGGTAATGACCCGCTATGCTACTATACAAAGGGCAGGGGCATGGAGATTAAACTAGGTGGCACTATAATCAAACAAGTGCAAGATAGTTTTATTAATAGCCTTGATGGTTCCGAGGATTTTTTCTATCATAAAGCAGATGTTAATGGCGCTCTTGAGTTCGATACAAATTGGCAAATAACTGATATGTTTTTAGACTCCGCTCAAACTAATATAGCTCCGTCTTTTATGATAGATTGGCTTTCGCTTGGCTATAGTTCATACGGTGATATTAATTCTTCAGTAAATGGGATAAATTCAGCATTCTTTCATTTTGGTAGATATCTAATGTATGTTGAAGTTGGTGATTCAACTAGCGCTGTAACTACTGCAGACCTTGGCAATATAGAGCTAGAATATTTCATTTCAACAACAGGTGCTGCGCCAAGCGCAACTGATACTGGTGTTGCTGCTCCAATGAATTATCGCGGCGATGCGAGTGATGATGGCTGGATTTGGGTAAGAATAAAATCTGCTGATTCTGCATTAGCAGGCGATGTAGATGTAAACCTTGCAAGCTACACAGGCAGCAGTTGGTTTTCTGATATAATTTTCACAAAACTAGTTGAGCCAGTAAGGGATATGGTGCAAACTGTTTCGATTACTCTATATGAGGGCCTCCGAACCAATCAAGATTTAATTAATGTTGCATATGCATTGCTTACGATCTATGTAATTATATATGCATTATTATTCCTGATGGGTTCTGTACAAATTAGGGTATCAGACCTTATGACGCGCATAGTTAAGATAATTATTGTAGTGATAATGTTCCGCCCTGAGAGCTGGGCATTTTTCAATGATTATGTGTTTAGCGCCTTTGATGGAGGGCTTAATTATTTAATGCATTCTGCAACTGGAATAACTAGTAGCGCAGATAATGCATTTGGATTTATAGACCCGATATTGCATAAATATACTAATAAAACAATATGGCAGCTACTGTTCAATCAAATGCTACAAATTGGCAATGGGATGTTCATATTAGCTATTATGGTGATGATAGGAATAATTACATTCTTAATTGCAATAATTCAAGTGGTGGTTATATATATAGTCGCATTTATTGGCTTGTCGATATTGATATCCCTAGCCCCTATATTTATTCTGCTAATATTATTTGGCAGAACACAGAATATGTTTAGTAATTGGTTATCATTATTATTCAGCTATATGTTAAAGCCCACAATATTGATTATATTTTTCCTTATGGTAGACCAAATCATGGGCGAAATATTAGTGGAAACTGTTGTGAGAGCTTGTTGGGATACATTAATAGATCTTGGTATTAATATAGAATATTCACAAAGAGGAGATACTGTTTCTATTCCAATTCCTGGCGTGCCAGATATAAAGTCATATCAGCCACAGCTGGCCGCCATGGACACTCCGCAAGATTATTTAAGCCCTGCAGATAATTTTATGTCTATATTATCAGCTTCATTCCTGTTTTATATACTATCTAAAATGGTAAAAGGCCTAATTGATTATGCAGATCAAATTACTAGTTATCTAACAAATGTTAATCCAGATGTTGCACCAGGTAAAAGAGAAGGTATTGGTGGCGGTTCTGGCTCTGGAGGCAAGGTGCTTGCTAGCATGAAGGGCGAAGCTTCTGCAATTACCACAAGAATAAAAGGAGGTGCTCTAGCAGCAGGAGGTGCAGTAGGTAGCGGCGCTAGAAAATTACGAAATAGTTCCTATAACAGGTCGCTCAGCAAACAAGAAAAATCCGCTGCAGACAAAATAGATTACAGCAAATTCAGAGGAGTGGCAGGGGCCGCTAAATCTACCGGAATCATGGGTGCAGGCGACTCTGATGCAAAAGGATTTAATGATGCAAAAACAGAAAAACCAAATAGGGCAGCGCCAACTCCAAAGGGTAAATCAGGAATTATGAGCGCAAGTGCTAAGGATGGGTTTAAGGACACAAAATCTAGCTCTAAACCCCGTTCTGGAGCGAAAAAGTCTAAAGGTCTTGCAGATAAAATAATTGCTAAAAAACCATCTGGTCAAGGAAAAATTAAAAAGATAAATAAAGACTTTAAAGAGTTTAAAGATGCGCATAATATTGGCGAGTCAGGTAGTGGTAAAATCAGAAAAGTAGATAAAGAGTTTAAAGAATTTAAGGACTATAAAAGCAAAAAAGATATTGCTTCAGAAAAGCTAGATGTACGTGAGAGCAAATTGATTAAAGCAGAGCTTGATGTCCAGAAAGAAAAACAACAATTACAGACAAAGATTAATGAGCTTAAAAATATAGACAATAAAGATAATGTCATAAATGCACAATCTTCAGGCGTAATGGGGACCGCTGAGTCTCAAGGGTTCAAAGATGCAGATGACTATAAAAATTTATCAAATGAAAAAAGAGAGATGAATATAAATGATAGATCTGCTAAACTTAGAATGGAAAAACAACAAGTACAAGTAATGAAAAATGAAGTAAAATTACTTGAAAAAATTAAAAAACTAAGCGGTAAGGTAGATGATGATAAATAGAATTATTGCATATAAGATGTCATTCTTAGGCAATCGGGAATCTAGAGCTGACCAAGAGAGCGCATGTAATGTTGTATGGACCCCCGCCTACGCGGGGGTGACATCACGTAGGGATTCTTCATTGAATGTTCATCCGATGTCATTCCCGCGGAAGCGGGAATCTAGAGAGGAAGCAACGAATTCGCTGTCAGAAAGTATGGATCCTAGCATACTAGGGGATGACAACCTTCATAAGCCTTACTTACTCGCAATAACCAATAAAATTATTACCTTTTTTATGCTTCTTATGCTAGCTGGTTGCAGCGGCGATAATTGTATTGATGCAGATGATTTTGGTCATGCAAAATTCACAATTTCTGCCCGCTATGATGAGTCAGAATTTGAAGGGCAGATTGGAGCCAACCAAGCAGCATCATGGATGAGCACTAATTATCGCACTAATGGCAAACCTTTGGTAATAGAAGTTCGTCCTTGGGAATATGTTGAATATCATGGAGGAGAAGATAGTAGCAATATACCTGAAGAACTATCTGCTTGGTGCCCATGGTTTGGAACAAAAGAGCATGCAGAAATCTTGCCAGATATTTGTAAAGGCTTGCAAGAATGTACATTTTCTGGTGATATGTGTTCTGACACTATCGATGCAGAGATAGACAATTATCCATGTATTTTGAAAAATGGAGTGGGGCTATATGGACTTGTTGCCGAGCCTGGTCACGATCCAAATTTAACAATTCAAGAAAAGCGCCTACCAACCCTAGCAGCTACATTTCATCTTGGCCAGAAGCCTATGCCGCTTATTGGTTTAACTGCCAATATCGCAAACGGTACTTGTAATGCTTCTGGTAATATCAGCAATAATAATCAATCGCTAGATAGCTACGGCCCGGTGGGTGGTATTAATTATCTATATGATAATGCAGATCAGTATAATGCATATAGCTCCAATAGTCAGATGCAGTCAAGGCTCAATAATGGAACATTATATTTCAAAATTCTAGATAAATATTATAATGATAATGGTGGCCAATATAGAGTTGTTGTGAAATCTGGTATCCACATGGCAGATACAGATCCTATAACTTACGTAACAGACATGGTGCGATGCTTCTTGTTTGCTGGAACTACATCCAATGGAGAAACATGCCCACTGGCAGATGAAGGTATTGTAGAGCGAATATATACAGATATAATAAATAATACCGGCTATCAGTTAGTTGTTTCTGCACTTCTTACTATATATGTTACCTATGTTGCCCTTGCCTTCCTGACGGGTCACATACAGCTTACAAATTCAGAATTAATTACAAGAATTATTAAAATTGCGATTATATCGATGCTACTGACTAGCGCAACTGCGTGGAATTTCTTTAATGATTATTTGTTCATATTCTTCACACAAGGTGTTGCTCAGATATTAGAAATTATTGAAGATGCAGCTGCAACAGGTCCAGGCTCTTCTGGTATATTGTCTCTTATGATAGCACCGCAAACTATGGCAAAGCTGGTATCGCTGCTTTTTGCTGATTGGTTTGGTTGGCTATATATAATTTTATATTTAGTGGCTATGAGCTTTATTTTGTATGTATTTTTTCATGCTGCAGTTATATACCTAACGGCTTTGCTTGCAATTGCATTTATTATCATCATGGGGCCAATATTTATATGTTTTGCTCTGTTTGAAGTAACGAGATCGTTATTTGAAAACTGGCTGAGACAGCTTATTTCTTACGCAATTCAGCCAATTATTTTATTCACAGGATTGATGTTTATTTCGATATTGCTGCGAGATGAGATATACGGCGCGCTTGGCTTCAGAGTTTGTAAAGGTGGTATTCCATTCTTAAGCGGCGATGCTAGCGATATAAAACATAAAGAGCATCTGTCATTTAAGAAAAATAATTCATTATTTTATTGGTGGTTCCCAAATCCATCTGATGGTAGCGACTTCAGCAGATGTAAGAGACCAATTTATGTGCCGATTTTCCATGAGCCAGACCTTGGCGCTTCAAATGGGCTTAGTGCCGCGCAAGTTTCGCATAATAATAATGTATCATCGAATATAGACGAAGATGGTAATACAAGCACTACATCTTCTTTCTGCGGGGCCTATAAATGCTTTGGCATGCGCTATCCGGATTTACCTTTCTTGGATCCAGCGGACGATAATGATGTAAAACGTATAGAAAAATTCCATAATGGAGAATTTGTACAATTTGATGGTTTATTCTATTTATTTGCAGCTATCTATTTGCTTCATAAATTTAATTTACTAGCAGTTGGATTGTCTAAATTTATCGCGGGCGGTTTAACTAGAACCAATCTTGATAAAGCAGGTTCAAGCGCCATGGGTGGCAACACATGGGGAGGAATGGTTTTTGGCGGCATAGGAAGAGGAGCATCCGCAGCAGGTAGAAAGGCTGGTGGCGCTGCATCACGCGGTGTAAGATCGGCTGGCCGAGGCATTAGTGCTTCTGTGCGGGCACGAGGCTCTACTCATGCAGAATTGCCTAAATATTCAGGTGATGCTGCATCTGCTAGCCGAAGCAGCGCTGGTGGTAGTGGTAGGTTTAAATCTTTTGCAGGAAAAGCATCGAGCTCTAATGCAGATAGCAAGAAAGGCAGTAAATCTTTGCTTGCAAGAGCAATAGCTATTAAAAATTATAAATCGGCTTCTACAAAAGCATACGAGCAGAAAAAGAGGCGCGATAAGCTATTGCAAGCTGTAGCAAAAAGAACTGGTATGTCATATAAGGAAGCTCTGCAAGTAAAAGGTGCAAATACTAAATATGAGAAGCAATTATCTGAAATATTGATGAAGGATGTAGATAAGTCAGTACCAATAGCGCAGCGCAGAGCAATTGCAGACAAGGCAGCAAAGAGTTTAGCTAGAAAAAGTTATTCTGATATTGGTAAAGAACTTGCTATGATTAAGCATGGAGTGCCGCATAATAAGCTGACTAAAGCAGAGAAACAAGATATTCAAAATCTGCTTAATAATCCAAAGCTTAAAAAGATGCATAAGGACGCAAAATTAAATAGAAGATACGAATCAGCCCTTAAACGCACCGCTGCGGATGATGCATCTGGAATAGAGAAAATATTTAGAGCTTCTGATAAGCTCTCTAAATTCAGGCAAGACTATAAAGATGCAAAAGATGGTAATGCCAAATATCGAGAAATGGAAAAGAAATCTCAGTTCAAAGCAGAATATATTTTTGGTATGCATAGAGATAAAAAGAAAAAAGAAATTAAAGAATTTAATATAAATGACATTGACGACTCAAGAGGAATCAATGATCTGGATAAAGAATTTGGTGAGTTTAAAGATGCACGTACACTTCCTGGCTCAGGCAAAGAGCGAATTCAAGATATCGACAAAGAGTTTGGTGAGTTTAAAGATGTTGACGACTCGAGAGAGATTAATGATCTTGATAAGGAATTTGGTGAATTCAAAGATGCACGTACATTGCCTAGTTCAGGCAAAGAGAGAATTCAAGATATCGACAAAGAATTTGATGAATTCAAAGATGTTGACGATTCAAGAGAA
>JAHDEH010000014.1:2691-29620 GCA_020628955.1 Alphaproteobacteria bacterium | reverse complement strand
AGATCAAAGAAATAGTGAAAAACAAGGCAAAGCAAGCATTTCCGCAAGCAAGGATATTGCTGTAGTTCATGTCTGTAATCACAACATACTCGCCCCATAATTTTAAATATTTATTTATTAACAATATATATATTGTAAACCCAATAATTCCATTTTCCAGTATAATTTGTAGAATATTATTATGCGGGTGTATTGGCAAAAGAGGGAATTTATGAAAATTATATATAATAAAATCACTATGGTTTGCAATCACTCTGGATGCTCCATGACCATATCCTAACAGAGGTTTGTATTGAATCTTATCTACAACAAAATCCCAAATGAACAATCTATGCTTGGCCGAAAACGGTAAAAAATCGAGGCTTTTTGCTACCTCATGCGGCGAATAAAAGTCAATAGCGCTTAAAAATAATATAGAAAAAATTATAATCCCTGCAACATAAAATTTATGACTAGAAAAAATACTAACTCTGCTTAGCATAAATACAAAACCAGACAATATATATCCAATAAAAGCAGCCAGATTATCAGAATATGCAAGGCAACATAAAACCAGCAAGTAAACAAATAGAGCTACAAAATATTGAAAACGCTTCAATAAATCAGCTATAACAACCCATGAAAACAGAGCCATAATCGCGCACCCTCTATCAAGATTATGCAAATTAAATCCAGCATTTTTTTTCTTTGAAAATATCGTTTTAAATGCAAGGGTTATATAGCCATTACCAAGTAGCTCAGCCCCAAATAACATTATAGAAACTAAAAGTATCAATAACAGATAATTTTGAGGAATATTATAATTTCTGCTTATTACTTTAATATTTAAAAATACCATTATAAATAAAACAGAATATAAAAGGGTTCTAGAAAACGCTACAAGACTAACTGTAGGTGAAATTGAGTAAATGCAGCTACAAAAGAGCATCATTATAAAGACAAGTTCTAATTTAAAATTAAATATATTAAATGATAAATTTATTTCTTTTTTATGCTTAAATAATATTCCAGCTACAAACAAAGCTATAGTAACACTTAACGATAAACCAGCAAGCATACCAAGAGCTACTACTAGTAATAATATTGAATTAACTAAAAAATCACCAGAACAAGTTCTATTCACAACTAACAGCTATCACTTCATAAACTGAGTGCTCCAAAGTTGAAATAGATTGATTGCTAGAAGAAATCCAGCCATCAAATAGTTGTCGCTGTTTTTTATTAGAAACATCAACTATATTTAACAATATCAAATTATCCAAATTATATGGATCGTGATTTTTAATACATTTATTCACAGTTATAGATATTTTGCCGTGCTCTAAAATATCCCCAACTAGCACCTTTTTCTTAACCGATTTAGCTGTTATTTTATTCAGAATAATGATATTTGCGCTTTTTTTTGCCTCATAGCCTTTTTTTACAACATCTTTTTTTTCATTATCTAAAACAGATTCTTGTTCTGACGCTAAACAACAAAAATTAAGTAAAATAATTATAAAAAACAAAATTAATTTGCCTAATAAAGAATTTTGATCTAACATTTTACACTCCTTTTAATATATCTTAACATTTTACTCTTCAATATCCGCTAAATATTTATCTGCATCTAGCGCTGCCATGCAACCAGTTCCCGCAGCAGTTACTGCCTGCCTATATATTTTATCTTGCACGTCACCAGCTGCATACACGCCTTCTATACTCGTTTTAGTAGTACCTGGCTTAGTTATTATGTAACCCTCTTCGTCCATATCAAGCAATCCGCGGAATATAGAAGTATTAGGTTTATGCCCAATTGCCACAAAAACACCATCTACTTGCATTTCAGTTTCTTCAGCGTTTTTAGTATTTTTAATTCTTATCCCAGTAACAGATTTTGGCTTTTCATCGCCAAGTATTTCTATTAACTCATGGTCCCAAATTACTGATATTTTAGGATTCTTGAATAATTTATCTTGCAGCATTTTCTCAGCTCTTAGTTCGCCTCTTCTGTGCACAAGGTGAACTTTACTTGCATGATTAGTAAGATAAAGAGCCTCCTCTACTGCTGTATTTCCACCTCCTATAACTGCAACTTCCTTGTTTTTAAAGAAAAAGCCATCGCATGTTGCGCAGCCAGACACACCAAAGCCCATAAATTTTTCTTCCGTTGGTAGCCCCAGCCATTTTGCTTGTGCACCTGTAGAAATTATAACTGAATCTGCTTCATATACATCTCCAGATGATGCGTGTGCTTTATATGGCTTAGAACCAAATTCAACTTTTTCAATATAATCATGCACTAATTTTGTTCCAACTTTTTCAGCCTGAGCTTCCATTTGCTGCATTAGCCATGGACCTTGTATAGTATCTGCAAAGCCAGGATAATTCTCGACATCCGTTGTAATTGTAAGCTGTCCACCTGGTTGCATTCCATGCACTAAAATAGGCTCAAGTGCAGCTCGTGCTGCATAGATTGCGGCGCTTAAGCCGGCTGGCCCAGAACCAATTATTAGCACCTTTGTTTTAATTGTATTATTTTCCATTATTTTTACGATTTTATAAATTTATATTAACTTTAAGCACCAAAAAGCGTGCATTATTCATGTCTATCATCACTATATAAACAATTATATTTAAAATCAACCATTATCTGAATTATTTATTTGATATTTTTGACTAAAATAAGAAAATATGATAAAAGCTGAATAAATAATTATTTTTGAAGAAAATATGACAAAGCTAAAAATGAAAATTAATGATATAGACCCATATCTTAACATGGAAGAAGAAATAAAAAAACTGAAGAAAGAAATGAATGCTGTTATATTGGCGCATTACTATCAGGACTCAGAAATTCAAGATATTGCAGATTTTATAGGAGACTCTCTTGATTTATCGAAAAAAGCAACAAACACAGATGCAGATGTGATTATATTTTGCGGCGTTAAATTTATGGCCGAGGCTGCGCTTATATTAAACCCAAATAAAAAAGTTATAATTCCAGACATGGATGCAGGCTGTTCATTAGAAAACTCATGTCCTGCAGATGAATTTAAAATATTCAGAGAAAAATATAAAGACCATGTTTCAGTAACTTATATTAATTGCTCGGCCGAGGTAAAGGCTCTTTCTGATATTATTGTAACATCTTCTAGTGCAGAAAAAATAATTAATTCAATTCCAAAAGATAAAGAAATATTATTTGCGCCAGATAAGCATCTTGGAAAATATTTAATAAAAAAAACAGGTAGGGATATGACCCTTTGGCCAGGCACTTGCGTTGTGCATGAAAATTTTTCCGAGCGTGAGCTGGTACGCCTAAAAGCTCAGCATCCTAAAGCAAAGATTATAGCTCACCCAGAATGCCCTGAAAATTTACTAGAATACGCAACTCATATTGGTTCTACCTCCTCATTGCTTAACTATACCAAAGAGCATAACGGGTCTGAATTTATAGTTCTTACAGAACCTGGAATAATTCATCAGATGCATAAAGCTTCGCCAGATAGCGTGTTTCATGACGTGCCTTCTATGGCAAAAGCTGGGTGCACATCTTGCAGCGAGTGTCCTTATATGAGGCTCAATTCCTTGGAAAAGCTATATTTATGCATGGTAAATCAAGCGCCAGAAATTACTCTAGACAAGACGACAGCAAGTAAAGCAAAGCTGGCTCTTCAAAGAATGCTTGATGGTAAAATGTAGAAAGGGCATCCTAGCTAATCAACGTATTTTATGCGGTGATTAGTTTGTTTATTCACCGCATATTTAGTTTGGAAAATTATTATTGTGAATTTAATTAAAGTTTAGCTAAGAATTGGCTAAGCGAACACTATATACAGGTAGTTCATGCGAGACAATGAAACTGCATAAACGCGAGTTAAAATTTGCAATATGTAATACCATCTATTTTATTTGTTAGGCGATAGCTAGTGCTTCTGCCTCCTGCATTATTTTTAATAAATATTCTTCGTTTTTGTAATTCTTGAATATCACGCAAGGCTGTGTCATTAGAACATTTAGTTATTTTTGCATATTTTGATGTATTCATATGACCTTCAAAGTCACTTTCTAACATTTTATTGATAATAAAATTTTGCCTATTATTAATTTTAGTAGCATTGTGATTGATCTTCTTCCAAAGTTCAGCTTTGAATAATATTTTATCCAGTATTTTTTCTGTGTTATCAATAGAGATTTCAATGCAATCCAAAAACCATTCTATCCATAATGTAATATTTGTAGATTTTCTTTGTTGGCGCTCCAATTGAAGATAGTAGTCTTTTCGCTTCTGCTCTATTTGATTAGAAAGGCTGTAAAAACGATCTGACGTATTATCGGCGCGCGATAATAACATGTCGCTAATAGCCCTTGTAATACGTCCATTACCATCTTCAAATGGATGAATAGTAACAAACCATAAATGAGCAATAGCAGCTTTTATGATAGGTTCAACATTATTTTTCTCATTGAACCAAGAAAAAAATAAATTCATCTCCTGTTCTAGTCTTACTGCATCTGGAGCTTCAAAATGCACTTTTTCTTTGCCCATTGGTCCTGAGACTACTTGCATTGCACCAACTTCAGCTGTTCGCCATTTTCCAACAATTATTTCTCGCATTCCGCTTTTTGCAGTTGGAAATAAAGCAGCATGCCAGCTGCAAACCCTTTTTTTCGTTAACGGTTCCAAAAAATTTTGCGTGGCATCAATCATTATCTCTACCATACCTTCTGATTTTTTATTTGAACTGCAATAGTCTGGAATATCAATACCTAATTTCTTGGCGATAGAAGACCTTACCTCCTTGGTATCTAGATTTTCTCCTTCTATAGCGGAAGATTTTACAACATCATGGGTAAGCGTATTTAATTTTGCTTCTTGCCTTAAATCAAAACCTAGATTAGTTATTTTACCGAGTAGCATGCCTTGTTTGTGGCGTACTATCGATAATTTAGGAGTAATTAAGTTATAATCCCAGGTAAAATCAGGCCAGCTTTTATATTCATGAATCCACATATAAACACATAATTAAATATACAATATATGTATTATACACTATATATGTCGCTTTAGCAAGTTAATCAACGTATTTTATGCGGTGATTAGTTTGTTTATTCACCGCATGTTATTTCAAAAAAAATTTACTAAATCAATACACAAAGATTTTATCTACCGATATTAATTTTTAATTTGCCTTCCATAAATTCATTTTCTGAGCTATAGTCAATATTTTCTGGCTCCTCTATGTTGCTGAGTGTTTGCTCCTCAATGAGCTTTTTGTGAGCAACTAAAACCTCAGATAAATCCAAAAATGTCTCTAGACCCAGCTTAATCCTATCTGAAACTTCAAAACCAGCATCTCTTCTGGCTTGCTGCACTAGCCTTATGATATCACGCGCTAGACCTTCATTCTTTAGCTCTTTAGTTATATTTAAATCCAACTTAATTAAGCCATTATTACCACTCAGCGCCTTGGCTCCTTCTGCAGATCTTGGCTGAAGAGTTAACGAATATTCGTTTTCTAGCAATTTTTCTCCAGAAACAATAAGTTTCCCATCTGTATATTCCCAATGTCCTTGTTTGGAGCTTGCAATTATTTCCTTCATTTTTTTAGGCAATCTTTTACCAAGAACTGCGAATTTAATAGATAGTTTTTTATCAGCATGTTCACCTACATTATCACTGTAAATAATCGATTTCACATTAATCTCATCCTTAATCAAATCTTCAAAGCTTTTAAACGCTTTGCTACCTTCAGATATAATAGTGAGGCTATTAATTGGTTGCCTTACTCTAATATTAGCTTCACTCCTTACAAACAAAGAATTACTGCAAATATCAAGCACTTGATCCATGATGCTAACAAGCTTATCATCGATATTCACATTACTCATATCTGGAAAATCATCCAGATGAATACTTTTACTTTTATCATTTAAACTTAAATATATATGCTCGGTGACAAGAGGCATCAGCGAAGAAATAGCCCTGCTTATTGTAATAATACAACTATACAAAGTATTGTAGGCATCTATTTTATCCTCGTCATGCTCCTTTTTCCAAAAACGAGCCCTACTTCGTCTGATATACCAGTTATTAAGCACTTCAAAAAATTCAGATGCAGATTCATACGCTGCTAAACTGTCAAAATTATCCATTGATTTTTCAATAGAATTTACTGCAATTTTCAGCTTTGACAGAATGTATCTATCAAGAACATTTTCAGAATCAAAATTTAATTCCGCCTTGACCTCGTCGCTATTTGCATATAAACAAAAGAAATGATACGCATTCCAAAGCGGTTTTATAAACAGGCGTAAAGAGTCAAAAACCATTTTTCCCTCTTTATCTATCAGCAATTCTTGGCCGCGCACAATAGTGGAAGAAAGCATAGTTATTCTAAGCGCATCAGAGCCATATTTTTCGAACAACTCAAGCGGATCCGCATAATTATTAAGACGCTTAGAAAGCTTTTGACCGCTAGAGTCCAAGACAACGCCGTGACATATGCAGTTCAGAAATGGCGGCCTGTCGAAAAGGGCAGTGGATAAAACCATTAAAGTATAAAACCAGCCTCTTGTTTGCGCTGAATATTCAACAATAAAATCTGCAGGGAAGTGATTCTCGAACCACTCCTTATTCTCGAATGGATAATGAGCCTGACCATATGGCATAGAGCCACTTTCAAACCAGCAATCAAAAACATCTTCTACTCTGCGCATCATAGATTTTCCTGTTGGGTCATCTGGATTGGGTCTGACTAAATCATCTATATATGGTTTGTGCAAGTCTTCTACTTTAACACCAAAATCTCTCTCCATTTCTTCAATGGAGCCATAGACATCAATACGTGGATATTTTGGATCATCTGACTGCCAGATAGGAATCGGAGTTCCCCAAAAGCGATTCCTGCTGATTGACCAATCCCTAGCATTTTCAAGCCATTTACCAAATATTCCATCTTTGACATTACCTGGGATCCAATTAATTTGCTGATTTAGCTCAACCATTCTATCTTTAAAAGCTGTCACCTTCACATACCAAGAAGGAACCGCCTTATATATAAGAGGAGTATCGGTACGCCAGCAATGCGGATAATTATGCAAATATTGCTCTGTTTTTATCCAGTCGCCCTGCTCTTTTAATTTTATTATGATTGGATCATTAGCCTCAAAAACCTGCATGCCAGCAAAATCAACCACCTCATTTGTAAATTTGCCTGCATTATCGACCGGACAAACTAATTCTATTCCTTTTTCTTCGCAAACTAACTGATCATCCTCACCAAAGCCTGGTGCCATGTGCACAATACCGGTGCCGTCACCTTCTTGTACAAAATCAGCGCAAAAGATTTTGAAACTATTCTTATTATCTTTAAAGTAATCAAATAGAGGCAGATACTCTAGGCCCTCTAGAGAGTTTCCTTTAATTATGTTTAATTCAGTATCTTCATCTATTCCAAGCTCCTTCGCATATGATTTTAATGCGAATTTTGCAATTATATAACATACCCCATTTTTTTCTACGCAGGCATAATCCATATCTGCGCCAGTTGCAAGTGCAAGGTTAGAAGGCAGCGTCCATGGCGTTGTTGTCCAAGCAAGAGCGCGATATTCATTGCAGCCAGCAGGAACGCCTTTTGGCGCTTGTTTTAGCTTAAAAGAAACAGTAACTGCTTTATCTGCACGCTCCCTGTAAGAATTATCCAGCTTGGTTTCAAAATTAGAAAGCGGAGTTTCACATGCCCAAGAATATGGCATCACTCGCATAGATTGATATACGTATCCTTTTTTATAAAGCTCACTAAACGCCCACAAGACAGACTCCATGTAGTTTTTGTCCATTGTTTTGTATGAATTTTTAAAATCTACCCAGCGCGCTTGACGATTTACATATTTTTCCCAAGCTCCTGAATATTTCATTACAGACTTTTTACAATGGTCATTAAATTTATCAACTCCAAATTCATTGATAGCAATTCTGCCTGAAAATCCCAGCTCTTTTTCAGCTCCCATTTCTGCAGGAAGGCCATGGCAGTCCCAGCCAAATCTTCGCTCTACTCTTTTGCCTTTTGTTGTTTGATATCTAGCATATGTATCTTTTACAAAGCCAGTTAGAAGGTGCCCGTAATGCGGCAACCCATTTGCAAAAGGGGGGCCATCATAGAAAACAAATTCATTATTTTTACCATCTTTTTCCGGTTTTCTGCTTTCAACTGACTTTTCAAATATTTTATTTTCTTTCCAATATTGCAGAATGTTATCTTCTATATCAGGAAAATGAGCATTAGACTTTACGTCTGGGTATATTTTTTCTTTTTTCATTATTTTTATTATGTAATTTTAAATATTTTTTATAATCTTTGAACTTCAAAATATTGATATTTAGTTGTTTATTTTATACAGCGCTTGCTAACTAAATAATCGCAATATAGGTATATCTTCTATATTTGGAGTTTTTATATTTTGCTTAAGACTAGCAATATTAACAATATTATCAAGTGCTTTTTTTATAAATTTTTTAAGATCTCTATTATCATCAGAGCTATCAGCCAAATAATGGGCTTTTGCTGCTATATAAACAGGCAACAGCAACCCACGCTTTGTATAATAATTAAAATCATTTGA
This sequence comes from Alphaproteobacteria bacterium, assembly GCA_020628955.1. Taxonomy (GTDB): domain Bacteria; phylum Pseudomonadota; class Alphaproteobacteria; order Rickettsiales; family Rickettsiaceae; genus Megaera_A. Next base: position 21,013 of record JAHDEH010000014.1, on the reverse strand, counting down.
CTCGTCTCCTGCATAGCGCCAAATAGCATCAGTGCTGCTGCATGGAGCTTCCATAGCAAATATAATATTACAAGGTTTTGTAAAAAACTCTGCATTTTTTATTAAAATTTCTTTTGGAATAAGTTCAGTAATGCGCATCAAAACTGCATAAGCTATTTGCTCTCTTATTTTTTCCGGTTTATCTTGCTGCTCTAGATGAGATAGCATTTGATCATCAAGCCATTTTTCAAAAGCAATAACTATTTTTGCAGACATTTCTGTTTTGAATAAAATATATGAATAACCTTTCGGAAAAACACACTCTTGCTCTATATTTTCAATAAAAGCCTCGTTCCAATCTCTACTGGGTAATTTTTTAATCACTAAATTAAAAAACTTATCCTTATTTTTTTGCATTTCTTCTGATGAATATTGCATTTTTTACCTTTTATACTTGACAAGTCAGATTATTATATAGATAATATAGATTCTTTTCAACAATTATTCGTACCTATAAGGAGGTAAGAGCAAAAGTGACAGTTCATATTAGTGTTCATGGTGGTAACGGTGAAAAAGCTATCAAAGATCTTAAGAGAAAGATGCAGAGAGAGCTTGTGTTCCGCCAAATGAAAATGTCCCGTTTCTACGAGCCACCATCTGCAAAGAGAGTGCGTGAGCAACAGGAAACTGAGAGACGCGTAAGAAAAAACAATCGCAGAAGACGTTTAGAGTCTTAAAAGCTTAAGATTGTAATTAAGAAACAAGATGCCGTTATGGATTTAATTCTTTAGCGGCATTTTTTATTGCTTACACTTTATAAAAATTCATTTATATTGCAAATTTAATTAAATATAGGCAACAAGCTGGCTCTATATCCTGGATAATTCAACCTAATACATTTATGTGAATTTTGTATGCTGCAATCAGATGTAGTAGCACCTTTATTTATAATTAATGAAGCAGCGTCTAATAAATAATCAAGCTGCTCTTTATACAGCAAACGGGTTAGTACTGACTCATAGTTATTATAATTAATCTGCAAATCTAAAGAAGATAATAAATCTTTACTTTCGTCATCTAGCTCAATTTCACCTTTAGCTTCCATAAAATAATCATTTATTTTAATATATAAATCATCTATTTTTGAATTGAACTTTTTAAATAAACTTTTATTTTCCTGATTGTCTTTGAGGCTTTTATAATATTCAAAATTATTACTCATTGAGATTTTAAGCTTAGAGTCATTACCATAATCCAACATATTATTAAAAGATTTATAGTCAAAAGCCAGATTTATCTTATAAAGCTCATTTAAATTTTTATTTGACTTTGTTTTATTAAAATCTAAAATCAATTTATGAATTGAGAATAATTTTTCATCTTTATATGAGTAGTCAAAATTATTATTTTTTAACTGTATCTTATTGATATTTAGAAAGAAATCTAAAAACCTATTATCAAAATAAAAACGTTGCTCTGTTGCTAGATTAAGCTGCAAATTATGATTTGAATTTAGCGAGTAATTTGTTATCTTATCGTTCTCTATTTCTGATATTTGTATATTTTTATCAAAATCAATAGATAGATCTTTAAAATTATATTTAAGTGATATAATTATTTTATCTAAATTAACTTCAAATGTTTTTGAAGATGGAATGCGTAATTGCAAATTAGAAACAGAAAATTTAGGATTAGATATAATGATTTTCCAAGAAAATGGAAAACCTGAACTATTAATATCTTCGTACGATAAAAAGACACTATCTTTATTATATTCTTTTATGCCGTTTTTAATATTACTTACTAGCATGTGCGCTATGGCAATCCATAGGCAAATAAATAAAATTATTAAAAATAACAGTAATTTTCTAATCACATCAAGCTATACATTAATATTTCTTGTTGCTGATGGTAATATTATTCGCATACCTTCATGCTCTTTTGCAAGTATTATCTGGCAACCAAGCCTTGAAGTATGTGTAAGACCAAAGGCAAGGTCCAGCATATCTTCTTCCGCCTCTTCTGGCTCATCTAATTTATCATAAATATGCTCTTCCAAAACAACATGGCACGTTGCGCATGCAAGCGAACCTTCGCAAGCACCCTCTAAATCTATATGATTAGAATGAGCAACCTCTAATATAGAAAGTCCTACTAAAGCTTCTATTTCTGTTTCTTTTTCGCCTTCTACGAAGATAATTTTTATTTTTTCTGCAGACATAATTTAACAATATTTTTAATTAACAATATAACTTTTACAATATTTCAATTTTAAATTCAAGATTTTTTATAATCCAAAAGCTTTAGCTCTCTCTTTAGTACATTTTTTTCCAAATTCACTGCTGATAATCTTAAGAGATTTAGTAATTTCCAAAACTTTCTTTTTATCGTCTAGCTCTATTTGCTTCTTTAAGTCGTCAATTATAGTAATAATATCAGATTTTGTTTGTGCATCTATTAAGTCAGGGAATTCTTCCAAAGCCCCTTCTAGAGATTTAATCAATGATTCAGCTCTTTTTACAGCCTCACTTTCTTCTTTTTCTGCAAAATCTTTTTTAGCATTTTTATACGCATCTTCCAGCATTTTGTCTACTATTGATTCATTTAAGTTTGCATTTGACTTAATCTCGATGCTTTTAACCTTCTTAGTTTGTTGATTAAAAGCACTAATATGCAGCAAGCCATCATGGTCCAGATTAACAGTTAAGGTTATTTTTGCAAACCCTGCTGGCCCTGGCGGTATTTCATCTATTTCGAATCTGGCTATGCTTCTGCAGTCAGAGGCCTTTTCCCTCTCGCCTTGAACTATATGAATTTTAATAGCTGTTTGATTATCTGCCTGAGTTGTAAAATCCATGGATGCAGAGGCTGGCAAATAATCATTGCGTTTTATTATTTTTTCTACATAGCCACCTTCCATTTCAACGCAAATGGATAGAGGCACGGCTTCTACTAAAAATTGCGAATCTATTCCGCTTATACTGGCGCTTTGACGCGCAGCCCCAATTGCAACAACAGTATCTGGATCAATATAGTCATATGTCTCCATGTGAATAGGATTGCGATTCGCCTTGCATCTTGGGTCTTCATATATTTTTTTGCCAAACTCTTCCTCCAGAATGTCTTTGATTATTGGCATGCGCGTAGCTCCCCCAACCAGAATAATACCGCGCATCATCATTAATCTCATATCCCTAGCATTTTCATCAAACATTGTTTTTTTTGCTATTTCAACAGTTTGCATGATAAGAGGCATTACTATTTCCTCAAATTTACTTCTGCCAATTGCAAGCTCAATATCACCTTGTCTGAATATAGCTTTGCTATATTCGCTTAGCTCATGCTTAATATCCTTTGCTTTTAAAATAAGTTCTTTATCCAGAGCAAGACCAGTTTCATCAGAAATATATTTTGCAAGCGCTTTATCAAAATCATCGCCTCCAAGTGTGGGATGGCCACCTATTGATGAAAGTTTTACTACTGAGGTTCGCATAAGCAAAAAAGCTACATCAAAAGTTCCACCACCAAGGTCATAGACCATATAGCCCCCTTCGCTATTAGAATCGAGGCCATATGCGCATGCAGCGGCTGTTGGCTCTTGCAGAAGTCGTTTTACATTAATACCGGCCAATTTTGCAGCTAGAACTATTTGCCCCCTCGCCCTGCTGTCATAATATGCTGGAACAGATATAACCGCTTCTGTAATTAACTTGCCCGTCTTTTGCTCTGCCACTGCTTTAAGGTGCTTGAATACATGCGATGCAAGCTCTGGCATTGAAAGTTTTTCTCCATTGATGAGCGCAACAGGATCATTATTATAAAACTCTACATTCTGCAGAATATGCTCTAATTTTGGGTCTTCTTGCAAATCTTTGCCGTCTTTTGCAAATAATCTTTTAATAGATTTGATGTATTGTTCGCCGCGTATTTTACCAATTTTAATATCACCCTCGCTCCAATCTATGATTGTTGGAATCATTTTTTTACCATCAAATTCGATAATTTTAGATTCACCATCTTCATATATAGCAACAAGAGAGTTAGTGGTGCCAAAATCAATTCCAACACAAAGCTTATCTTGCTTCTTTGCTTCTTTTTTCTTATCTTTAATTTGTAGAGTTTGCATGTTCTAGCTTCTTATTAATATTTTTAATTAAGTTGATAAGATACTTTAATTTTATTGTAATATCAAGCGCTTTTGTTAATTCTTTTTTAGCAAACGATTTTTGTAAATTATTGATTAAAGAATTTTGTTTATTAAATTTTTCCTTTAAAAAATTTTGGAGTTCAATAACTCCATCAATCGAATCAAGCTCTTCATGTTCTTCCATTATATTCATCAAATCAACTGGCTTTAATGCTGTCTTTAATGTCATATCATCAAATTTAAATCCATTTAACTGTAGTAAATACTCAGATCTTTTATAATCATCAGACAATATCTCATACGCAATGTTGGCGCTCTCTACCTTTTCCTTATAATCCTCTTGCCTTTCTTCTGGTGCTAAATAAGGATTATGCACTCTAGAAAATTCTATATATCTTTCTTCTAAATCTTTAAAATCTATATTATAGCTAGGTTTTAAATTAAATATCTCAAAATAATTCACTTGTTTTTTTCTTACTTAATTATACTATGTAATATTTTTAACTCACTTTTTGAAAAATTATTTATTCTTTTCAATAGATTACGTATTTTTTGATCCGTATGTTTTTTATTATCTATATTTTTATACGATACTTTTTCTTGTAATTTTTCAAATAATTTATTACATAAATATTCTATTTCTTCGCAAGAAGCAAGCTCTATTTCTATATTACAATTTTGTTTTATAGATTTTTTTTGACTGAATAGTTGGCTGCACACCACTGCAACTGCATGCCCCAGGTTAAGCGACGTATATGAAGAGTCAGTCTTATAAAATCTTATTTGCAAAGCTGATTTCTTCGTTACTAAGTCCGGTGCTTTCCCTGCCAAACATTATGCCAATTTTTTGTGCTTCTATATGATCATTGATTTTAAATTCATTTAAAAATACTTGCTCTTTATTCATAGACCTCTCGGTATGAGCAGTTGCGTATAAAAAATTCAAATCTTTTGTCGCTTCCTGAACAGTTTGATATATCCTAGCTTGCCGAATTATATCTTCTGCGTTTGCAGACATTGACTGCGCCTTGTCATTTGGCCATCCGTCTCTGGGCTTCACTATGCGCAAATCAGTAAAGCCAAAATTTTTTATAGCCCTTGCACTTGCGCCGATATTTTCGCCCATTTGCGGCTCAACAAGTATGATTGATACCATATTAATTAGCTACCATTTCCATCAATGCTAGCTTTGCTACTCGCGCTACTTAAATTTTCAGATATCCACTCATCTAAGGCAATAACAGCTCTATCTTTCATTGCAGTATATCTTTCTTTTTTAGATCTAATTCTCTTTTCAAGCGGCGGCATTAGTCCAAAATTGATGTTCATTGGTTGAAACGTTGAAGATTCTGCGCCAATTGTTAAATGATTAACTAAACTTCCAAGGGCAGTTAAGCCAGATGGCACGCTAATCTCTTTATCTTGCAGTTCATAGGCAGAAAAAATACCAGCAAGCATGCCCATAGCCGCACTTTCTACGTACCCTTCAACGCCAGTGATTTGCCCTGCAAACTTAATATTTGGCATAGATTTTAGCTCTAGTTTATTACCAAGTAATCTGGGGCTATTAATAAAAGTATTCCTATGAATGCCACCAAGCCTTGCAAATTCAGCATTTTCTAGCCCTGGAATTGACTGAAATACTTTTTTTTGAGCGCCATATTTCAGTTTCGTCTGAAAACCAACTATATTATATAAAGTAGCTAGGCTATTATCCTGCCGCAGCTGAACAACTGCATATGGCTTATCATCAGAATGAGGATTGTCCAGCCCCACAGGCTTCATTGGCCCAAAGCGCAAAGTGTCCTTGCCCCGCTCTGCCATGACTTCAATTGGCAAACAACCATTGAAATATGGGGTGTTTTTTTCCCATTCTTTAAACTGCGTTGACTCTTCTGTTAATAATAAATCTATAAAATCATAATATTGCTGCTTGTTCATAGGGCAATTAATATAGTCCTTACCTGTACCACCTGGCCCCTCTTTGTTGTATCTTGACTGATACCATGCAACATCAAAGTTAATACTATCTGTATAAATTATTGGGGCAATTGCATCAAAAAATGCCAACTCTTCTTCGCCGGTAATCTTTAATATTTCTGCGCTAAGTTTTTCAGAAGTTAGTGGGCCGCTTGCAAATATCCATTTGCCAGAATCTGGAATTTTTTCTATTTCTTTACGAACAATTTCAATATTCGGGTGTTTTTCTAGCTCCTCAGTGACCATAGAAGCAAAAGCTTCGCGGTCCATAGCAAGAGCAGAACCGGCTGGTACTTTTGTAGCGTCTGCACATCTCATTATTAATGAATCTAATTTACGCATTTCAAGATGCAAAAGGCCAATCGCGCTGCTTGGGTCATCATTCCTGAAAGAATTAGAACAAACAAGCTCTGCAAGCTTATCTGTGCTATGGGCGTCAGTTGTTTTTGCGCCTTCTCTCATTTCATATAATTTAACTTTTATACCAAGATTTGCTGCCTGCCAAGCTGATTCGGAGCCCGCAAGTCCGCCGCCAACGATATTTAATTCTTTATTCATTTCTCTATATTTTTATATGATTTTCCATAATATAATAAAGGGTCTTTTCCATCTTTTGCAGCGGCATTTTGTACTTCTCCGACAAAAATATAGTGATCTCCGCATTCAAATGCTTTAAACTTAGAGCATTCCAAAACACTTAGGGCTCCATTTATTATTGGCAATTTATTGTTTGCAGATAGTTTATAGTCAATATTTTGAAATTTATCAATATTTTTTGTAGCAAAATGATTTGCTACATCTGACTGGTCGCTTGCAAGTATATTAATACAAAAGAAATGGTTGTTGAAAAAGGCGTCAAAACTGCCAGCTTCTTTGCTAAGGCAAAATGAAATTAAAGCAGGTGACAAAGACACTGAAGCAAACGAATTAGCTGTAAATCCATAGAGTTTATCCTCATGATTTGTAGTGATCACGCAAATTCCTGTTGGAAACTTCCCAACAGCATTCTTAAATTCATTTTTATTCACTAATTAACGCCCCATTTTTCTTTCAAAACCTTAATAAACCCATTCTCTTTGAGCTCCTTAAGCACCTTATTAACTTGGTCTGTATGCTTTGAATTTTTTGGTAATGCTATAGCAAGATCAGAATCATGCGATTCTACTTTAAAATGCGCTAATTTATTATGTTTTGCAGTAAATTCAATTGCTTGAAACTCTTCTAAGATAACAGCATCAATTCTGCCATTTTTTAATTCTTCTATAAGCATTAAATTATTTGACAAATTCATTGTCTTCGCCTCTTCTTTAGAAGCTATTTCATATGCGGCAACCGCCCAAAGCGTACCTAGCTGGCTACCTATCTTTTTACCCTTCAAATCTTTTATATTTTTTATGAAATCATCTTTTCTGGTCAAAACGGTAATGTTAGTGCTCTTGTAAGAATCTGTAAAATCAACTACCTTACTTCTCTCCTCTGTAATAGATAAACCAGCTACTACTGCATCAATATTCTTAGTTCCAAGCGCCGCTATAAGGCCATTAAATTCCATATTTTTTATTTCAATGGATTTATCCATTTTTTTTGCAATTTCATTAATTAAGTCAATATCAAAACCTACCACTTCACCTTCTTTGATATACTCATAAGGTGGGTTGTCTGCGCTGGTTCCTACCACCCAAACATCATCTTCTGGGTCATTGCTACCTGAACATGCGCTTATCATTAATAGTAAAATATTTATCAAAATAAATTTTATTTTTTGCATTTCTTCCTCGTGCGTTTATTGTTTTCTTAAAAATTCTATTAATTCATTATAATCGTTTGGAACGGATTTTTCAAACTCTAATATTTCTCCGCTAGTCGGGTGGGCAAAACTAATATAATATGAATGCAAGGCTTGATTATTCATTTTTTTTAATTCTGCTTGTAAATGCTCGGCGCTACCACGAATTTTACGGGCGTTATTGCCATAAGTTTGATCCCCAACTACAGAATTTCCGCCTTGACTCAAATGCACACGTATCTGATGAGTTCTGCCGGTATCCAGCGTACACTCTACTAGACTCACAAGGCCAGAGCAAAAAATTTCCTCTGTTTTGTAGTGAGTTATTGCATGTTTGCCACCATTTTTTACAATAGTCATTTTTGTTCTATCTGAATTACTCCTTGCTATATTCGCATCAATCACTCCTTCAAATGGCTTTAAAATACCCCAGATAAGCGCCTTATATTTTCTCTTCAATTCTCTACTTTCTATTTGAGCAGATAGATGTTGATGAGCTTTATTATTTTTGGCAACAACCATCAGGCCCGTTGTGTTTTTATCAAGCCTATGAACAATCCCTGGCCTAATTTCGCCGCCAATATCAGAAAGGCTGTTACTATGATACAGCAATGCATTAACCAGAGTTTTACTATTTTCTCCAGCGCCTGGGTGCACTGTCATATTTGAATCTTTATTTATAACAATAAGATCGTCATCTTCATAAATTATGTCGAGCGGGATATTTGCTGGCACAATATCCTGAGGCTTCTCTTCCTCAATAAACAAAGATATTTTATCATTATGCTTGACTGAGCGTGATAAATTCGAAATAATCTGTTCATTAACAACTACATGTCCAGCCTTAATGGCTTTTTGAATTTGTGAACGCGAATGCTCAGTGCAAGACTCAGTTAATGCTTTGTCCAGCCGCTCTCCTTCTTGTTGATCAGAAATAATATATTCAAATTTAGGCATAATAATTATAAAAAAACTTATATGAAAAATACACAAAAAAAATTAGAACACTTGAAATGGCTCAAATTAATGGGCATAGAATATTACCATTTAGATAAAAAAGATAGTAAAAAATCTATATTTGAAAAAATAAATGAACTACCCCTACCAGAAAAGAGCGTGCATACTCAAAAAAACAACCAAGAAAAGCAGCTCTTTACTATAAAAAATAAATCAGAGCAGCAAGAGCAAAAACTAGGTGAAATTGCTAGCAATATAACAAAAAAAATACCCCCTCAAACACCTTCTATTAGTCAAGCTAAAACTACCAATAATCAAGATTTAAATAGCATTACTTCGATAAATGAACTACGAGATGCAATTGAAAATTTCGAGGGTTGTGATTTAAAGAATTTTGCAAAGAATACGGTCTTTGCAGATGGCAGCGAAGATGCAAAAATCATGTTAATTGGCGAAGCGCCAGGGGCGTCTGAAGATGAACAAGGCATTCCATTTTGCGGGGAAAGCGGCATTTTACTTGACAAAATGTTTGAGGCAATTGGTTACTTGCGAAAAAATAATTTGTATATTACAAACAGCGTTTTTTGGAGGCCGCCAGCAAACCGAAAACCTACAAAGGATGAGATTGCTATTTGCAAACCTTATTTGGAAAAACATATTTCTCTTATAAAGCCAAAATTAATTGTTATGATAGGTGCAACAGCGGCAAGCGCCCTGCTCTCCAAGGAGCAACTAAAGCAAGATGAAAAATATTTGCCTTATAAAAATCAATTTATGCAAGAAGAAACAACTGCTACTAGCCTATTTCACCCAGCTTACTTACTGCGCCAGCCAGGAAAAAAGAAAGTTGCCTGGTTTGATTTATTGAAAATAAAAGAATTTATGTTAACTTAAATTGCTATAGATATTTTCTACAAGATATGTAGACAAGTATATTGCAATTGGTGCTATTATCATATTAATGCCAACTAAAATAGCTATTAAATAACTACTCCCCGAATTTTGCAGCGCCATGCCACAGATTATGATTGCCGGAATCAATATTGGCATAATTAAAATAGAAAGAAAATTAGTATTAGAACGAAAATAACCTTGGGCAGAAGCAATTAGAACACATAAACAAGCGCTTAGTTTGAGCAGTAACGCGCTGCAAATAAGTAATATACACACAACATACAGGTCAAGATTGAACAAAAACCAAATAATTGGCATAAAGACAACTAAACTTATTATGGTGCATAATGTTAATGCTATTAATTTTGACATAATTATATAAAAAGCACTGTGGCAAGTTAATAAAATTTCTAAACTACCATCTTCTATGTCATTTTTTATTATATTACCGCTAAAGCCAATAAACATAATAGGTATGGAGCATATTGTAAAAATAACACTGAAGCTAGAAATGTTATCTATATTATTAGCAAGCACAACGCTAAGCATGCAATAGCATAGGAACATCAAGCTATATAAAATTTTATTATATATTTTTATCTGCAATTTCAACTCTCTCAATATTAATTGCTGCATTTGTAGTCCTCTATATTGATATGAATAATATTTTGATTATCGTTAGTGCTATGACTTGTGTAAATAACAATGCCACCATTTTCTACATGAGTTTTGATTAAGTCATCTAGTATTTTTTTATTATCTGAATCTAAGTTGCTATCTAGCTCGTCAAGAAGCCATAATTTACTCTGATTAAGAAGCAATCTAGTTAGTACCAGCTTTTTCTGGTTTCCTGCTGATAGTTCAAAGCACTTTTTATCTAGATTTTCTTCTAGCTTGAAATATTTAATAGCAGCAGGAACAAGCATTTCAGAGTTAGTTATTTTGGCAAATAATTTTATGTTATCAAGCGCGCTTAATTCTTGTTTTAGCCCAAGTTTATGACCAATATATGTGCAATATGGAAGCGCAAGGGTATCTAAGCTGTAATTTTTTAATCCATGCTTCATTTTACCATTGCTAGGTTTCTGAATACCTGCTATCATACGCAGAAGAGAAGTTTTTCCTGAGCCATTTTTGCCGTTTAATTTTACAATCGCATGGGGCAATATAGTCAGAGACAAATCTTTAAAAATACTTTGATTATCTATATCAAGGCCTATTTTATGTAATGAAATCATAATTATTTACTATTAATTAATATAAAATTGCTTGCTCTATTGTAATAGTTTAATTAACATAGAAATAATAACAAGCCAAGATATTTATATCATTTTTATGTAAAATGGTATTATTAATAAATAACATAAGGAATATTAATGACAGCAAGAAAAAAAGATTTTATAAAAAATATCTCAATTAATAGTAACAATTATAGTATTTTTGATATTCAAAAAGCAGCTAATGTAAATGGCATAAATTTAAATAAAATGCCTTATTGCCACAGAATATTATTTGAAAACATAGTACGAAATAGCAGCAGCACTAATCTAGATATTTTTAAAAACTGGGAAAAAAATAAATCATCTGATTCAGAAATAAATTTTTACCCTTCTAGAGTTTTAATGCAAGACTTCACCGGCGTGCCAGCAATAGTTGACCTTGCTTCTATGCGAGACGCTATGCTTAAACTTGGCAAAGACCCAATGCAAATTAACCCGACGATCCCCGTTGACCTTGTTATAGACCACTCGGTTCAAGTTGATTCTTTTGGCAAAGAATCTTCTTTTAAACAAAATGTTGAAAAAGAGATTGAAAGAAATCAAGAGCGATATAAATTCTTAAAATGGGGGCAAAATAGCTTTAATAATTTCCAAGTAGTACCACCTGGCACTGGCATATGCCACCAAGTGAATTTGGAATATTTGGCTAAAATTATATGCACAAAAGAACAAGATGGTATGAATATCGTATATCCAGATAGCTTAGTTGGAACAGACAGCCATACAACTATGATCAACGCACTTGCCGTGCTTGGCTGGGGAGTTGGTGGTATAGAGGCAGAAGCCGCTATGCTAGGACGCCCGCTACCAATGATTTTGCCAGAAGTTATTGGAGTAAATTTAAGCGGAGAATTACAAGAAGGAGTCACAGCAACAGATTTAGTTCTTAATATAACGCAACACTTAAGGGAACTTGGAGTAGTTGGAAAATTCGTTGAATTTCATGGAAGCGCAATAAATCATCTTGATCTTGCCAACAGAGCAACTATCTCTAATATGGCACCAGAATATGGCGCCACATGTGGCTTTTTTCCCATCGACAACGAAACATTACGCTACTTAAAATTAACTGGTAGATCAGATGATCATATTAAACTAGTGGAAGATTATGCTAAAATACAAAATTTATGGTACGATAACAAAAGCATTCCTGAATATACAAAAACAGTTAACATAGATATTTCTAGCATTAGCGCATCTCTTGCTGGCCCAAAAAGACCACAAGATATGGTATTGCTTAAAAACATGCAAAGTAATTTTAAGAGTAATTTAGGAGCGCTTTCTGGCCATAAAACTGATATATCTCAAAAACACCAAGTAGAGGGCAATAATTATAAAATTGGACATGGAGATCTAGCTATTGCAGCAATTACAAGCTGCACCAATACGTCAAACCCTTCTGTTATGGTTGCCGCTGGATTGCTTGCAAAAAAAGCTATAGAGCTTGGAGCAAAAACTAAGCCCTGGGTCAAGACATCTCTTGCACCCGGTTCTGGCGTTGTAACTGAATACTTAAAAAAAGGAAATTTAGACTCATCACTTGATGAATTAGGATTTAATTTGGTTGGTTATGGCTGTACAACTTGTATCGGCAATTCTGGCCCCTTAAAACAAGAGATTGAAGATTTAGTAAAAGATAAGAATTTAGTACTGAGCTCAGTTTTATCTGGCAACAGAAATTTCGAAGGTAGGGTTCATCCATACGTTAAAGCAAATTACCTTGCATCCCCTCCCCTTGTTGTTGCTTATGCGCTAGCTGGAACAGTGAACATAGATCTTCATAAAGATCCGATTAGCACTAATGAGCAAGGCAAAAATATATATTTAAAAGATATATGGCCAAGTAATGAGGAGATCGAAAACTATATAGATAATAACCTGGACTCATCTATGTTCACATCTAAATATAAAGATATCTTCAATGGTGATGATGCTTGGCAAGAAATCGAAGCTCCAAAAACATCAACTTACGAATGGGATGATTCAACTTATATTAACAATCCGCCTTATTTTGAAAATATAATAAAAGATGATGTAAAAATCACAAACATAAATAATGCAAATATTTTAGCGCTATTTGGCGATTCAATAACAACTGACCATATTTCACCGGCTGGTATAATCAGTAATAACAGCCCTGCAGCTAAGTATTTACTTGACAAAAAAATACCAAAACAAGAATTTAACTCTTATGGTGCACGGCGTGGTAATCATGAAGTGATGATGCGTGGAACCTTTGCTAATGTCAGAATAAAAAACCTATTATGCCCAGGCACTGAAGGAGGCGTAACAATTCATCATGAATCTGACAAATTGATGAGTATATATGACGCAGCAATGCAATATATGCAGCAAAAAACTCCTCTAGTTATTTTTGCTGGCAAAGAGTACGGCACAGGATCCTCTAGAGACTGGGCTGCAAAAGGAACAAAACTACTTGGGGTAAAAGCCGTTATTGCAGAGAGCTTTGAGCGCATTCACAGATCGAATCTAATTGGCATGGGAGTTTTGCCCTTATGCTTTGAGCAAAACAAAAAACTTGCAGATTTAAATCTCAATGGTGATGAAAAAATTAGTATTATAGGAATTAATAACGTTATGAAGCCTATGCAAAAACTAGAATGCGTAATTGAACGCAGAGATGGCACTAAAGCCACTATCAAATTAACTCTGCAGCTTTTTACTGACATAGAAATGGACTATATAAAATATGATAGTATAATGGGATCTGTTGTTAAAAATATTTAAAATAAAAAAATTATAATTATGAACAAAGAAATACAAATATATCTAGAACCAGGCAAAAAAAATATATATTTAATCTATATATCGTTTTTGCTTAGTATATTAGTACCAGCATTTGCAATTGTTGGAGGGGTTTTTACCTATGTAAACCAAGACAATGAAGATGATTTTTGCAGGAGTCATTATTTATTCGCCCTCAAAACTTTTATCATGATGCTATGCAGCTATATATTAATTAAATTACTTAAAGCAATTGCATGGCTTTTTTCGGCGGGTGTTGCCCTAAATATGTTCATTAATATATTACAATTAATTATTTTTGTAGTGATAGTTGCCAGGTGCATTATTGCCGCCAAATATATCCTAGAAGAAGTGAAGCACCCAAAACCAAGTAGCTGGAGCGTTTAGTTTTTACTGTATATTTAATTAGCATTCTGAGCAAGAATTAACCAAACGTTTTTGCTGTATATTACAAACTCAACCTTTGAATATAATACAATGACACTTACTGTTAATTAACTTACGGCACACAGACTTAGCCTTTGCTGACTCAGAAAATCCGCCTGCAAGTACCAAATAAAAAGATCTGCCTGCATTAGTTTTTATCTTTTTTGCAGTAAATTCATAATTTTTTAATATTTTGTGATGATTTATGCGCAAAACATTCCATTTTTTTTCTGCATCTTGCAAAGAATATGCAACTGAGATTTGCAAATAATAATTTTTGCTATTGTTATGATTATTTGGAGCTAATGATTTGCTAAAATCATAACGCTTATTGTTGGTATATTCGATATTTAAATAATTATATTTATTATCTGCATCACCATCTTGCTCTCGCAACTCACCTTCATCATTTACTAAAAATTTATCCACGCGGTTTGGCATAATCACATCATCTGATACATCTCTATCTGACATTTCAAAAAGCTCTTTTTCATATTGATCTATATTCGCTAAAATATCGTCTATTGTATAGATTTTATTTATAATCTTATTGTCATTTGATTGACTATAATCTAGATCTATAGGATCTTCCGGACCAGCTTTGATTGCCACTTTTTCCATGTAATGCGGATTTTTCTTTATCTTGTTATAAACTAGACTATCTGCATGAGGAATAATCTTTCCACCTCTGTATTCAGGCTTGATTTTAATAGGATTTTCGCTTGGAACTAATAATGGTATAGTCTCAGAATTAATATGAGTTTGAGCATTTTTATTATAAAAATATACTAGCAAAAAAATTATGCTAACAGCTATGGTTATAATCAGAAAAGTTTTTCTTATACTCATAATCGATTAATATTCCTACATTCTATCCTACATTTTATCCAGAGCACCTATGCCCATTACCGAAAGCCCTTCTTTGATAACAGCTTTAGCGCTTGCAGCAAGCGCTAATCTCGCAGAGGTTAAATCATCTTTTCCTTCAATTGTAAAACGATAATTCTCATTTTCCTTACCCATATGCCAAATTGAATGCAACTTTGTTGCAACCTCAATTAAATAATATGCAATTTTATGAGGCTCTCTGGCAATTGCTGCTAATTTCAAGAAACGCGGCCAGGCGCTAATAATTTTAAGCAAGGCCATTTCTTCATCTGTGTTTATAAGCGACAAATCATATTTTTTATTACTATAATTATTATATGCATTTTTCATTTCTTCTTCTGCTTTTGCAAGTATCGAAGAGCAACGAACATGTGCGTATTGAACATAAAAAACAGGATTATCTTTTGACTGCTCTTTTACTTTATCGAAGTCAAAATCTAATATCATGTCACTGCGGCGAGTAAGCATAATAAACCTGATAATATCTTTATCTACTTCGTTAATTACATCTTTTACAGTCTGAAAATTTCCACTACGCTTTGACATTTTTACAGGCTTACCATCTTTAACAAAATTCACCAGCTGACTAATTTTTATATCGCTAGTAACCTGCCCGTCACTTAAAGCATCTATAACTGCTTTTATACGCTTAACGTAGCCACCATGATCAGCGCCAAGAATATATACTAAATTATCGAAACCTCTTCCAATTTTATCCTGTGCATATGCAAAATCTGCAGCTAAATATGTCCATGAACCATCTTTTTTTTGTACTGCTCTATCTTGATCATCGCCGTAGTTGGTGGATTTAAATAAAATTTGCTCTTCCTCCTGCCAATCATCTGGCAGCTTGCCTTTTGGCGGAGGAAGGGTTCCTTCGTAAATTAAA
This sequence comes from Alphaproteobacteria bacterium, assembly GCA_020628955.1. Classification (GTDB taxonomy): domain Bacteria; phylum Pseudomonadota; class Alphaproteobacteria; order Rickettsiales; family Rickettsiaceae; genus Megaera_A. The sequence continues at coordinate 5,021 of JAHDEH010000014.1, read as the reverse complement.
TCTTTGTTTTTTAGTACAGATATAGATTCTTCAATTTTATTACTATCATGCAAGGTTTGTTCTGAAAAAAATACATCATGATGCACGCCAAGCCCGGCAAGATCTTCCCTAATTAAATCCATCATGGAATCTATCACAATTTTTCTTAGTTTCTTGTCAATTTCCTCTGCAGACAGATCTAGCAAGAATTTACCATATTCAATTGCTAAATTAGCTCCTATATTTTTTAAGTAGTCACCTGGATATAATCCCTCTGGAACATCTATCTCTTCGCCAGTAACTGCCTCTTTATAACGCAGATATGAGCTTTCAATTAATGTGTTAATTTGCGAACCCGCGTCATTAATATAATATTCTTTTGTTACATCATAGCCGCATTTTTTTAAAATATTAGCAAGAACATCGCCATACACAGCGCCCCTTGCATGCCCTATATGCATTGGTCCTGTTGGATTTGCCGAAACGTACTCTACATTTACTTTTTTTTCGTTGCCTACATTCACATCCCAAAAATCACTCTTGCCATCCAAAATTTTTGAAATATAACTTTGCCATTTTTCTGTTTTTATAAAAAAATTTAAAAAACCAGGTCCAGCAATTTCAACTTTTTCTACATACTCAATTTTACTAAATTCCAGCTTAAACTCCTCTGCAAGCTTGCGTGGGTTTGTTTTTAAAACAGATGCTGCTATCATTGCTATATTAGTAGATACATCACCATGGCTAGCATCTTTTGGTATTTCTAAACTAGTTTTTTTCCAAATTGTTTCATCCTGGCATATGTTCATACCAAGTTTTTTAATGTCAGAGCTCAGCTCTATAAAGATATTCATAAATCACTATTAGCAAAATTAAAATTGAAAAATGACTGATATTGCTTGATAGCGAAGCGATCCGTCATGCCCGCTATATAATCTGCGATTACAATCATTTTTGAGTTATCGACATTATCGTCTATTTTTGCTCGCCAGTCAAATGGTAAAAGGTCAATATTTTCAGCATATAATTTGAACAGGTCTTTTACAACTTTCTGGCATTGCAGGGTAATGGATGCAACCCTGTGATGTTTATAGACTTTTTTCATCAAAAATTCTTTGATTTGCTTAATTTCTGCGCATGTATTATCTGTGAACTCAACCAGCTGTTTACCCAGATTTCTTACATCATCTTCTGTTTTTATTTTATAATTTTCTAGATTATTTCTTGTTTGATATAGCAGACTTTCTATTAAGTGATGCGTTAATTTTCTGCTAATCTCATATATTAATCTATCATCTTCAATATCAATGCAGGATTTTCGAACATCACTAATTATTTTATCCATAAAATCTATTTCTGCCAGATCATCATAATTAATTATTTCTGCTCTGATGCTATCTTCAAGGTCGTGGCAAATATATGCAACATCGTCAGCAAGAGCAGCAACTTGCGACTCCATAGATGAATGTTTTTTTAAATCGAGATTATGTTTTTTATCATAATCAAAAATAAATTCAAATGATTCTGCGTAGTCAACAGGCCCGTTATGCTTAACCACACCCTCTAGCACTTCCCATGTAAGGTTAAGGCCATCATACGCTGCATATTTACGCTCAACATGCGCAAGTATTTTGAAAGAATGCGCATTGTGTGAAAAGCCCCCATACTCACTCATGCATTCATTCAAAGCCTCCTCGCCAGCATGTCCAAATGGAGTGTGCCCTAAATCATGGGCAAGAGCCACAGCTTCTGCAAGATCCTCTGATAATCCCAGCGCTTTGCACAAAGAACGAGATATAGAGGAAACCTCCATTGAATGTGTCATTCTATTTCTGTAATGATCGCCTTCATGATTCACAAAAACTTGGGTTTTATATTGCAATCTTTTAAATGCATTGGAATGAATTATCCGATCTCGATCACGCTCAAATTCATTTCTGTATGGAGTGTTGTTCTCTTCAAACACCCTTCCTTTCGTTTTGTTTGGATCGCATGCATAACTGTTTAGCATAATTCTTTTTCCTTAAATATATAATAATACTAATAATATACTATATTTAAGACATAAAATTACAAGAAATATTTTACTAAAACTTAAAATATAAGCGTATTTTAGTTTATGTATAACATATTTTTACATCATATCTATTAATTACTTCAGAAAAAGATAGCTTTGATTTTTGTTTATTGAAAAAATTATTTATCTTTGAATATCTAACTTTTTTTCAACTCTAAAATCTCATCTATATCAATTCCAGTAACTTTAGAAATAATATTTGGATCAATTTTTTGCCCCAGCATATTCTTGGCAGTGTTTCTTATTCCTTGCTGCATTCCTTGCTGCATTCCTT
>JAHDEH010000014.1:0-2591 GCA_020628955.1 Alphaproteobacteria bacterium | reverse complement strand
AGCATATTCTTGGCAGTGTTTCTTATTCCTTGCTGCATTCCTTGCTGCATTCCTTTATAGTAACCTTGCTCTACATATGCGTCTGCTATTGTTCTCATAATATCCTCGCTATCTTTTGATGGCAGTTTTTCTCTTACTAGTTGTAGCAATTTTTCACTATCCTTATCTGCCACTTTCACATCAGTATAGCATATTATTGACTTTAGTAAAAGATAATTTTGATCCTTATCTATCAAAATTGCCGCATCTGCTTTTTCTAGCGCGTTTTTAAGCATGTTAAGCGTGTCACGCGTATGTATGTGCTTCATCACATAGTGAGCTAGGCCATAATATCTGTCGAAATTGATTTCATCATCGCTCATCGCCTGCAAATCAATCAGCTTATACTCCCCGCCCATAACCTGCTTTGCGAGCTCTGCATTTTCGAACATTTCCCAAAAGCTTCGCGGTGCAGTGTATGGCTTCTTTCCTGAGTAAATTATTAGGGGTACAATTAATGGCAGCTTTTTGTGCTTTGTCTTGCTTGCATGTTTTTTGGCCAGCAATAGCATATATTCCATGATTCGCAGCGGCATTGAGTTATCAACTGTGGATTGATGCTCTATTAAGCAATATACAAAAGCATCGTTATTTTCGTGCGTTTTAATTTTATAAATAACATCGCTATAGCGTTGTTTTAAATCGTCTGTAATAAATGATTCTTGCTGCATTTTGAGAGTATCAAGGTCTAGCTGCTTGCGAATTTCTGGCGCCAAAAATTCATCTAAGAAATCAATTGCCTGGGCAGTATTGGACATAATACTCTTGAAAAGCGCATCATGCTTAGGGCTATCTGCTTTGATTTTCGACGATTTTTTGGCATCTGGTTTTATCATAACTGACATCGTTTTATTTGTTATTCCTTAATTTTCACCTAGTTGTTGTTCCCGCTCCCGCCCTTAGGGCTCTCCTGCGTATGACAAAAAATTCTTGCGGATGATCCAGTAGCGTTTTGTATCTGCTACCTTTAAAAAAGCATAAATTCACAATTTACAATCGCCAATATAGTAAAATATCCTAATCATCACCTACTTTAAGGGCAGCAATAAATGCAGATTGTGGAATCTCTACATTTCCAATATTACGCATTCTTTTCTTACCTTTTTTCTGTTTTTCAAGCAGTTTTCTTTTACGCGAAACATCGCCGCCATAACATTTTGCAAGAACATCTTTACGCATTGCCTTTACATTTTCCCTTGCAATGATTTTGCCGCCAATTGCAGCCTGGACAGCAATTTGGAATAATTGTCTTGGGATTAAATCCTTCAGGCGCTTGCAGAGCTCCCTGCCCCTTGGCTCCGAACGGGAGCGATGCACAATAATAGACAAGGCATCAACTGGTTCGCTATTGACAAGTATAGATAATTTGACAAGGTCACTCTCTAGATAATCATCCATTTCCCAGTCAAAGCTGGCGTAGCCTTTGGTACAGCTTTTTAGCCTATCATAAAAATCAAATACAATTTCATTGAGCGGCAATTTATATATAAGCATAATACGCCCAGAAACATATTTCATATCCACTTGCGTTCCCCGCTTGTCTGTGCATAGCGCAAGCACAGCGCCAAGATACTCTTCTGGCACCATTATGGTTGCTTTGATCCATGGCTCTAGCATTTTATCTATTGACTGAGTTTCTGGAAAATCGGCTGGATTATGCACTTCCATCTCTGTTCCATCATTTAAAAACACCTTATATATAACGCTTGGAGCAGTGGTGATTAGGTCAAGATCGAACTCCCTATCTAGCCTTTCTTGTACAATTTCAAGGTGCAGTAACCCCAGGAATCCGCATCTGAAGCCAAACCCTAGAGCGCTCGAACTTTCAGTTTCGAATTCAAGACTTGCATCATTAAGACGTAATTTTTCTAGTGAATCTTTTAAAGTTTCAAATTCTCCAGCATCAGAAGGGTATAGCCCGCAAAAAACTACAGGTAAATTTGGTTTAAAGCCTGGCAGCATTTCTACATCTTTCTTATTATCTTCTGTAATTGTGTCACCAACACTGCAATCAGCAACTTGTTTGATAGAGGCTGTAATGAAACCAACCTGCCCTTCAGTTAAAGAATCACACATCTCTTTTTTGGGTGTGAAGAAACCAACATTATCTATTCCGTAAGTTTTTTCGGTAGAAAGCATTTTAACCTTCATACCCTTTCTGATTTCACCTTGAAAAACACGTACCAGAATAACAACGCCAAGATATTTATCATACCAGCTGTCAACCAGCAAAGCTTTTAGTTGCCCTGCTGCTTCTGCTTCTTTATATTCATTTTTTGGTTCTGGAAGGCGCTGAACTATTGCCTCTAGTGTATCCTCAATTCCGATTCCGCTCTTTGCAGACACCAGCAGCGCATCTGATGTATCAATGCCTATTACATCTTCTATTTGCTGCTTCACTATATCAGGTTCTGCAGCAGGAAGATCAATTTTATTTAGCACCGGAATAATTTCGTGATTATTATCTATTGCCTGATATACATTAGCAAGTGTTTGCGCCTCTACCCCTTGGCTGGCATCAACAATTAACAAAGAACCTTCGCAAGCTGCCA
>JAHDEH010000052.1 GCA_020628955.1 Alphaproteobacteria bacterium | reverse complement strand
ATTATATTTTACTTGTACACAAATTATAAATCTTATTTTATTTAAGCTTTTTTTGCTTATAATTAGGTATATAGGGCAGAATATTTTTTTTACAAGAGGTATATACCCAAAAAATTAAAAAAAGATTTTATTTATATTTGTAATGTAACTAGTTATTTACTGAATAATATTTAAGAAATGAAAAAATACATATTTATTTTTGTAGCACTACTGTTTTCTGGTTTTTTTATAAAAACTGAAACAAATTGGCTTGATAAGTCGTCTGCTCCATCAGGAGGAAAAAAAATTATGTATTTGCACATAGGGCTGCCAAAAACAGGCACATGTGCAATTCAGGTATTTTTTGCTCAAAACCGGGATGCATTATTAGAACTTGGTCTTAATTACCCCAATTCTTATGAGCATGATGCTGAAAATGGCAAAATTTCTGGTGGCAATGCAATGTGGGTTTCGCAGTACATGAACATGTTCTATACTAGCAAACTAACGAATTTGATAAATTACTTTACTTACTATTATATTAATTCAGATCTTAAACAAAATTACGATATATTATATTCTACAGAATTATTTACTGGTTCGCTTTCTGCCTTTGTAGACGAAATGGATCTACATGACAAACTTAAGCCCTTGCGCAAAATTGCCGATAAGCATGGATATGAAATTAAAATTATTTGTTTTTATAGATCTGTAGTAGAGTATATATATTCATATTACGCGCAATGCGTGAAATATGAGCGTTATAGTAATAGTTTTGCTTATTTCATTAGGCATGATTTTGATTTTAATAAAATATTAAATGGAATAAAAAATTGGAATAATATTATCGGTACAGGGAATTATTATTTAGTTAATTACGATGATCATAAACATAATTTACCGCAGCCAATTGCACAAATTATTGGTATTGACATAGGCAACATTGAGAAAAAAACAAACACAAAAAAAATTATTAATAGATCTCTTTCACCTAAGGAAATATTAATTGCGCGTGAATTTAACAAACATTTTGAAGGTGGCGGACAGTTTAAATATGTAAGCGACATTTTGATGAGTAACCTACCTAAACCAAATGAAATAAAATCTATAATTAAGCAAAGCGATGTTGAATATATTAAACAAAAATATTACAACCAAGTTGTTGACTTCAATAAAAAATATGGTACAAATATGAAAATAATTCAGAAGAGTACAGCAATTTCAGATGAAAATGTTAGCAATGAATTACCTCATGAAACTAAAGCTCTAATAGCTATTATGGCAGATTTAGTAAAAAAAATTAATAAGTAAAAAATTAAAAAGGTTTTTAAACTAATGAAAAAAATACAAAAGATTGTTATATTATTATTTATGGGCCTACATTTAAGTGCAGGCGCAGCAATGCCAAGTAAGGAAGTTATTGACGGAGTCAGAAAATCGATTGTAACTATCAATGCAAGGGTGCCAGTTTCTGCGTATTCTGCAACAGGCAGCTGGACGGGCACTGGTTTTATTGCAGATGATAAAAATGGTTTTTTAATAACCAATAATCATGTTGTTGGAAGAGCTTCGATCGGCACTTATTTTGTAACTTTTCATAATGGCCAGCAAACAGAGGCGAAGCTTGTATATTACGACCAATATGTGGACATCGCAGTTTTAAAAATAGATCCAAAAACTCTGCCGAAAGAACATAAAGTTATAGAATTTACAGATGAAAAGCCAAAATTAGGTACAGAAGTTTTCGTAGTTGGCAACACTGAAGGGCAAGGGTTCTCTTTCCATAGCGGATATTTATCTGAACTGTTTAACATAAATGGCGAAATGCCTCAAGGATCTTATGTAATTAATATGAATTCTGCTGGCGGGTCTAGCGGATCTCCCATTTTAAACAAAGATAATAAGGCAATTGGAGTTCTTTATGGCGGTGGTAAAAGCTATTGCATAGCACTCAAAGGCGAGTATGCAAGGTATATATTAAAGTCATTGCAAAATGACACCCCTCCTGTACGCAAGCATATTGGGGTTATAACAGAATTATATTCGCTAGATAAAGCTGTAAAACACAGGAATTTTTCCGAGCAGGAAATGAATAATTACATCAAGGAATTTCCAAATGCAAGAAACAGGGTAATGGCAGTAAAATCTATAATAAATGGAGGTTCTGCAGCGAAAGAATTAATGGCTGGTGATATTTTGTGGAAAATAAATGGTAAAAAAATAGGGGCTGACCTTGCAATGCTTGACCTTGCTATGAGTCAATCTGCTGAGGATAAAGTATCTATAACAATTATCAGGGACGGAAGTGAAAAAGTAGTAGAAATTTCTTTATATGATATTGAATCACATAAAGTAAAAAAAATATGGGATTTTGCAGGTGGTTTATTTTTTGAAGCAGATGATTTTTTAGCTGCTAAATATGGTATAAAACTTGGCAAAGTCTCTCTTGTTAATGTACAAACTGGCAGCAGTTTCAGCAGCATTAAACAGGCATTTATGCAAAATAATAAAAACATCTATCGCGTGCTGATTAATTCAATAAACAATATACCAGTTAACTCACTTGCAGATATGCAAAAATTAGCAAATGATGCAGTTGCTAAAAAATATATACAAATTCAATATCAAAACTTCCAACCTTATTATCCAAACTTTGGACTAGCAAATGGTGGCTTTTTGTCTGTGCACGAGCTTCTTTCCGAGGATATTACATTTGATAGTATTGATACAAAGCCTAGATTGCTTGAATATGATAATGCAAGCTATGAATGGATAGTTGGCAAGTAGCTGTCATGCGCGGGTGAGGTAAAAAGCATCATTACGAGGAGTCCGTCAAGACAACGTGGTGATATTTTTCATTTGACTCGTCTTGCGCGGAGGAGTCACGTAGTGACGGGCGCGGGTGATCTTTTTCGCCCGAGTTCCAATGGTCATTACCGCGCAGGCGGTAATCCATAAAACGCTAGCTACGAGCGCTTTGTCAGCAACCCTAGACTCCCTCTTCCGAGGGAATGACATCGTGTTTAAGTCAATGGAGTTTTCCTTTCCACGAGATTGCTTCGCTAAGGCGCTCGTGTGTAGCACACCATTTTTGCCAAATGCAACGCTTGCGCCCTCAGGTAACGATATCCGTCGTAATGAGATAATCCGTACAAAAATATATTAAAACGCACCGAAACTACGCAATATGTTTGAAGTTTCGCACAAGGGCAAGCCTATAACATTAGAGAATGAACCAGATATAAAGGCTACAAACGATTCTGCATGTCCATTAAGTGTATAGCCTCCAGCTTTACCTATCCCCTCTTCTGACGCAGCGAATTTTAAAATCTCTTGATCATCAATTCGCCTGAATTTTAAAATAGTTTTTACTGCCTTGCTGGAAGTTTGTAATATTTCATTATTATCTTTTTTGATAATGCATATGCCGGTATATACCTGATGACGCCTGCCTGATAGCATTTTTATGCTTTGAATTATATCCTCTTGCGATTTTGCCTTGCGCATGATTTTTCTACCAACAACTGGAACAGTGTCTGCGGCTATAATAATGCCGCGTTCTAGTTCTTTTGCCACGTGATGCGCTTTTTCAGCTGCAAGCCGGTACGCAAGCTGCCGCGCATTTTCGTTTCTCTTTTCTGCCTCATCAATATCTGCAGGTATAATAAAATCTGATTTTACACCAATTTGCAGCAGTAATTCCCTGCGGGCCGGCGAAGCGGAAGCTAAGATAATTGGTAAATTCATTAATTTAGTTGTTTTTTAGTATCTTAAAATAACACGACCTTTGGTAAGATCATACGGAGTCATTTCTACTTTTACTTTGTCACCAGCTAGGATTCTGATGCGGTTTTTACGCATTCTGCCAGAAGTGTGCGCAATGATTATATGGTCGGTGTCCATTGTTTCATTGATTAATTTTACTCTAAAGTTTGCATTTGGAAGCAGCTCCAGCACTTCCCCATCAAATTCAATAAGCTCTTCTTTTGCCATATATTATGTATTTTTAATTTTGTTGAAAAATTTTCTGTAAATTATCTTTTTGCAATATAGCAGAATATTATTACCAGAGCAAGCTTAAATTAATTTAAGCTTGCCATGGCCATTCAAATTCTTCAGGTATAAAATAATTTGATTTGCTCTAGTAATAACAGTATATTACTCTCAAAGTTGTAATTAAAAAAATTTAGGTAAAAAAATGACAGAAGAAGAACAGAAGAAATTAGACGAAGCACTGCTAAAAGCTGCTAAAAAAGGTGACGCGGAGCAAATAACATCATTGCTGACAGCAGGTGCAGATGTTAATAAAGAATATACATGTGATTACACTCCACTGCTCTGGGCTGCATGCAAAGGCCATAAGGAATGCACGGAGTTATTGATTAATGCAAATGCAGATGTTAATAAAACTAGTGAAGATGAAGCTACTCCGCTATATTGGGCTGCACTTAATGGCCATAAAGAATGCGTACGTTTGTTAATTACAGCAAATGCAAATGTTAATAAAGCAGATAAATATATCCAAACTCCGCTATACTTTGCTGCATCTAAGGGTAATGAGGAATGCGTACGTTTGTTAATTACAGCGAATGCAAATATTAATAAAACAAATAAAGATGGCGAAACTCCGCTGTTCTGGACTGCGCGCAAAGGACATAAGGAGTGCGCCAAGTTATTGATTGCTAAGGGCGCAGATGTTGATAAAGCAAATAATAAAGGAGAAACTCCGCTGTTTTGGGCTGCACGCAAAGGCCATAAGGAATGTGCCAAGTTACTGATTGCTAAGGGCGCAGATGTTGATAAAGCAAATAATAAAGGAGAAACCCCGCTAAACTGGGCTGCATATCATGGCCATAAAGAATGCGCGGAGTTGTTAATTGCTGCAAATGCAAATGTTGATAAAGCAAATAATAAAGGAGAAAATCCGCTGTTTTGGGCTGCATATCATGGCCATAAGGAATGTGCCAAGCTATTAATTGCAGCAGGTGCAGATGTTAATAAAGCAGATAAAGATGGCCGCACTCCGCTGTTCTGGACTGCACATAATGACCATAAGGAATGCGCGGAGTTATTGATTGCAGCAGGTGCAGATGTTGATAAAGAGAATAAAGATGGCCGCACTCCGCTACACCAGGCTGTACACAAAGGCAATAAGGAATGCACCAAGTTATTGATTGAAGCAGGTGCAGATATTGGCGAAATAGAAAAATACGAAAAAAGCTCATTGATCACAGATGAAAGATTTCAGCAATATATTAAATTGCTTAAAATTGGCAAAATAGCGAATATTATAATTAGTAAAAAAATATTTATTCCTCCAGAAAATATTGAGCCTAACCATGAAGAATTAGAGCTAATAGCTAAGCGTT
>JAHDEH010000013.1:29282-33361 GCA_020628955.1 Alphaproteobacteria bacterium | reverse complement strand
TCTTTAGCAAGCGATTCGTCTCCAATAGCTCGTTATACTGACCAAGCAATAGATACATTTAGCCAAGAAGATATAACACAAGAAAGCCAGGAAACGTCAGTAGCCAACAATTGGGATTATGTTTCACTTACTGAAAGCTCTGATGGATCAGAATATACAGCGCGTTATACTGATCAAGCAATAGGCACATTTAGCCAAGAAGATATAACGCAAGAAAATCAGGAAGCAACAGCCTCTAATTGGAGCGAACTTTCCTCTGCAGTTTCAAATTCTATTGAATTTCCATTGCAAAACAAAGATGAAGTTGACTGTATTGGTAATGATGGAGCAACTTCTACTGACTCATCAATAAATGAAGAAACTTTTACAAATTAATTTTTAGGTAATAAAAATGACAAAAAATAATATCGATCAAGAATTACTTTTAAGCGATGATGAGTCTAGTGATTCATCATCTGAAAGCCAATGGGAGAGCGAGCATTCTAACGATTCTGAAAGCTCCAGCAACTCTAATAGCAGATCAAGCAGTTCAGAAGATTCTGAGTATGAAGAAGGGTATAATCTATTTCCAACATCTGATGGAGTTGACTACCTTACTCATTCTGAAGATACAGCGCATCCATACGAACCATCTCAGGCAACTATCGATATGATGGAGTCCCTTGGTGACTGTTAATATGATCTTTAATAGACTAAAAAAATATTGCTTTTATGGCATAAAATCATTGACTAATAGTCAATATTAGTTTAGTATTCGGTCCTAGCCAATGAACTTTTAGATTAAAGCGGCAGCCCTGTAATAAAAATACAATTATCACTATTTTTTCAAAAGGGAAAACTCAAAAAAATTAATGAATAATTAAAAAAATTGAGTAAAACTAAAAGTAAATAAATAAAAAAGTTTAAACTCTTAAGAAGAACCGCTTCGAATTAAGAGTTTTCATTATAAAAGCCACTGCTCTTTAATAGCGAAGCTAGTAAAAGCAGTGAAATTAGTTTAGGTTAGGACCAAATTTATGAAAAACGCATCAGGAAACAGTAATTTATCTTCATCAGAAAATACAATCTCACCTGAACCCTCTACTGAAAATAAAAGAAGTTTTGCAGATTATTTCTGGCCAATATATAAGTCAGAACTGTCTAAATTTATATTTCTTACATTATTAATGTTCTGTATTTTGGGTATTCAAAATTTAATCAGAGCAATGAAGGACAGCGTCATTAATACTATGATTGGAACTGAAACGATTTCATTTTTGAAATTTTGGGGGGTCCTTCCTGCGGCATTCTTATTCACCTTACTATATATAAGGCTAGTAAATGTGATGCGCGGGGAGCGGATATTTTACTTAATTATTTCTATATTTCTAGCATTCTTTGCTTTATTTGCATTTTATCTATTCCCAAATCATGAACTTATTCACTTATCAGATACTAAAACAGCAGAATTAACGGCAAATCATCCTCACCTTAAATGGTTTATATTGATTTTTTCCAAATGGAGCTTTTCTTTATTTTATATAGTAGCAGAAATATGGCCAAGTGCAGTTTTTGCCTTATTATTCTGGCAATTTGTTAACAAAATAACATCCGTAGAACAATCAAAAAGATTCTACCCACTATTCAGCGTTTTTGGACAAACTGGCTTAATATTATCAGGATTATTTTTGGAGAGGATTAGCAGCGTTAATCAATTTTTTATTGATTTGCTTGGTATACAAGAAGAAACGAGTGTTGTAACTGTGAAGATTGTATTTTCAATTGTATTAATACTAGGTTTAATTGGAATATTTTGTTTTTGGTTTTTAAATCACTATATATTAGATCAAGAAGATGTAGCGAATGTAAAATTCAATGCAAAAGCACAGAAATTAAGCATGAGAGACAGCTTCAAAATGGTAATTCAATCTCGCTATATACGCTTAATTACCATCTTGCTTCTAGCATATGGCCTGGCTATAAATCTTGTTGAAGGACCTTGGAAATATAGCGCCAAACAAATATACCCATCCACCACCGAATATGCAGCTTTTATTGGTGGATATTTAAAAAATACTGGCATATTTACAATTATATTTGCCCTTATATGCTCTAATATAGTAAGGAAAATCAATTGGTTAGCAGCGGCAATTATTACTCCAATATTACTCATGTCCACTGGAATTGCATTCTTTGTTATTTTTAATTTTGATAAAATTGGTGCTTCAATGGTTATTTTCTTTGCCCTCACTGACCCGCTCACTTTAGCAGTTGCAATAGGTGCAATTCAAAATATCTTGAGTAAATCTGCAAAATACAGCCTATTCGATGCAACCAAAGAAATGTCTTATGTGCCACTGGATAACGAACTAAAAACGCGGGGTAAGGCTGCCGCAGACATGATAGGCACCAAGCTTGGCAAAGCTTCTAGCGCGTTTATTCAATCCTTAATATTTATATTAATACCAAGCGCAACCATGCAAAGCATTTCTCCATTTTTAATGTATATATTTATTGCAATTTGTGTGCTTTGGCTTTGGGGCGTGCTAGAGCTTAATAAAGAATACAAGCATGCCTGCAGGGCAAGCAACGAAAGCAATTAATTTACAGGAGCAGTTTCATGAATTATCCAATTTTATACAGCTTCAGACGTTGCCCTTATGCAATGAGAGCCAGAATTGCATTAATATATTCAGGAGTTAAGTTTTCTTTGCGCGAGGTTGACCTTAAAAATAAACCAAAGCAACTGATAGAGATTTCACCAAAAGGCACCGTACCTGTTCTGCAGCTTTCAGATAGCAAAATTTTGGAAGAAAGTCTAGACATTATCGACTACTCTCTAGATAAAAATGACCCAAATAATTTAGCCCTACTGGGGCAACAAGATTTGTTGCAAGAGGCAAATAGATTAATTGAAAATAATGATATTGACTTTGTACGCGTTCTAAGAAAATATAAATATTTTGAAAGGCACCCAGAGCATAGCCAAGAATATTATAGAAAAGAGGCTGAAGAAAAATACTTAAAAGACTATGAAGCTAGGCTTACAAATGGACCCTTTTTATTAGGAAAAAAATCAAAAGCAGATATCGCAATATTCCCATTTATAAGACAATTTGCCTTTGCAGATAAAGAATGGTTCTTCAATAGCAACTACAAAAAATTAATTAATTGGATAAGCTATTGGGAAGAGTCAGAGGATTTTAATAATTTGGTAATGAAAAAATATAAACCTTGGAACGAACAATTTAAAAATCCACTTATTAATTAAAATATTGTTAAAATTAATTAATTTACTCTTGACACATTGAAGTACCACGTATATTATATCGTTGTATTAAAATTAATTAACTGGTAAAAAATAGCATGACAAAAGAACAATCATGGTACGATAGCGTTAGTAATTATTTTGGTTCTAGCAATTCATGGTGGGACTCAGCTAAAGAAGATGTTTCTTATGCTGCAAAAAATGCTTCAAACATACAGCAAGATTTAAAAAATGCTGGCAAAGATTTTTTTAGTTACAAAACTGCTACAGCTTGCGGTGCAGCATGGAACGGCTTTGAAACTATTGCTGGAAAAATTATATCTCATAATTCTGGTGTGCAAACTGCAGCATGGCTGACTGGCTTATCTGGTCAAGTACCAACTGTACTTGCAACTACAGCAGCGGCAACAGAAGCAGCAGCAACTGCTTTAGTTGTTCATCCAATAGGATCTATGCTAGCTCTAACTGGAGCTTCAATACTTGCAGCGCATCCAAAAGCTACATTTGAAGCTATTAAAACTGCTGGATCTGTTACATATAATATGGTTGCAGCGGGAGTTAACATGACTAAGGCCGCTGGAAAAGCAGCTATCGCCCTTGGCTTAACAGTAAATGAGCAGTTTGCAGATAAGGATCTAGTTGAAGAAAATTATGCTAACTATGCAAAAGAAAAAGTAGAAAAAATTAAAATGCAAGAAGAGGCAGAATATTTAGCTCTTGAAGAAAAATTCTCACATATTCCAGCTATTGATAATAGCCTAGAAGAAGTAGAATTACTAGCAGATGCATTTTCTCAGCTAGAAGAAGCAGCATAAACTACGCTTCATTTTAT
>JAHDEH010000013.1:0-29182 GCA_020628955.1 Alphaproteobacteria bacterium | reverse complement strand
ATTGAGGCGGTTTTTATTTTCGCGAACATCGAGATTCGCAGGCGAGACAATGAAACTGTATAAACGCGAGTTAAATTTACAATAAAAGTTGGGCTCGTAATCACGAGGAGTTTAAAAAACGACGCGGTGATCTTTTTCAGGTGAAGACCCTTCTCGCCAGATTGCCACATTTCGCATGCACGCTCATTCGGGGGTGACGTTTATCGTCTTGCGCGAGCGAGACATTGTCGAAGCGTGGTAACCTCTTTCGGGTAGAGTTCATACTCACGAGATTGCTTCGCTAAAGCTCGCTAGTGGCGTTTACCATATCCACCAGCTTACCTCGCGCTAAGCTTCACCTGCCAGATCTGCATCATTATTTTCTGCACCTGTATTAGTAGCATCATTTTCTAAAATATCAAAAATCCAAATATCATCTGCTATCTCATGGCCTGCTGCATCATCGCCTACTGCATTATATTTTATTACTTCAAGCTTAACCGATTTTTTTTGCCCATAAAATCTGTCTTCTACAATAGTTTTACGCATAAAAATTTCAGCCCTCACATAAGTCTTACCATCATCTTCGATTATTTCCACGCTCCCCCTTCCCTCTCTTTGCATTTTCTTCGCAAGGCAAGTAGCGAGGTGCGTAATTTTAGAAATTTTCGACTCTAGGCTTAAGTCTATTGGCGTCAGCTTGCAAGAAGAAGAGCTAAACAGAAGTTTTGATTTATTAAAAATTGAAATGCCAGGCTTTAAGATCCTGGAAACTTTACGAACACTAAACATAAAATATATAATTTTTTTGATATATTTACCCAAATTAAATATAAAAAATTACGCCCAATGTGTCAATGCAATTTATGCTGCTAAAAATTTACAATTCTGTGATTAAGATATTTTGATTGTTGCATACAGAACTCCTACTCCTGAGATCACCACGTCGTCACTGCATGACTCGCCCGCGTATGACGCTTGTTGTCATTGCGAGGTACTAAAACCGTAAGGTTTTCATTGCCGCGGCAATCTTTTTCAACGAATTCGTCATTGTAAGCTTTAGCGTTGCAATCTTATAAGATTTAATCAAAGTTTAGTCGAGAATTTACTTGCGCATTCACTATGATACAATACGCAGGTGAGAAAATAAAACTACATAAACGCGAGTTAAATTTATAATATATGTAAAACTACATTAAAAAATGGTGGAGATGAAGGGAATCGAACCCCCGACATTCTGCTTGCAAAGCAGACGCTCTACCCCTGAGCTACATCCCCGGACTTAGGTAGGTATGGACGTAGTTATATACTGACTTTTTACATGAGTCAATAGTATTTATGCAAAAAATATAATTTATTTTTTTTTGCGCAAAAAATGGTGTTTTTTTGCATAAATATATCTACTAAAACGAATCAAATAAATTCATCACACCCATACAAAAAACAGCTTCCGACTCATGGTTTTCGCTATTATCGTCACTAAGTTCTTGCCTTTCAGCTTCATCTAGATCTAAATTATTTTCTTGCTCATCTGGGCTGCTTACTGCACGGCAAAAATCTGGCTCCTCATAACTGCCATCTTCAGACCAACTTTGATTTTCGCTGATATATTCTTCTCCAAGAAGATACTCTTTTACACCATCTAAAAAAAGTTTTTTTTGATGTATAGCGGTAAAAAACGGCTTATAGCCAGCTCTATTCGCACAATCTATGTTAATTCTACTATCATCAAAAAGAGCTACAGACTCATTGCTAAAAATCTCATTATCAAGACTTTGGTGATAGTAATAATTTTGCAATGTCTGCAAATGTAAATTTTTGCCATATTTTTGTGGATCCTCTGGAATGCCGCAAATTATTTCTATTTGACCTTTTATATCATCATCTATATTTAATTTATCCAGCGCCCAATGCACAAGCGGAGGGAACATACAATAAGTAGCTATAGCCACTTTCTTACCAGATTCAATCAAGCTTGTAATAGACTCTTCCAAATCTTCTTGATCGCGAAATATATTCTGGCCTAAATAAAATTCTTCTGCCCAAGATTGAATAATTTTATAAATTACAGTTTGATTTGCTTCTTTATTTTCTGGAACTCTATATAAATAGCCAAGGGTATTTATATCACCAATCTTCGACAAGATATAATTAGAAGTGGTTGTTTCATAGCCAGCAATATTAGTTTTTATATAACCTAAATTATTCACATACTCACGGTCAATAATTCCTCTTAATTTTTGCCCTTCATTAGTTTTTAAATAATTCACGAAATCTTTTGTAATAAAAGCCCAGCTTAAAGTCCCATCAAAATCTATCGCAACTATTTTAACCTTTGGTTCAGCTGCGCTTGCTGCGCTTACAAAACTATCGCAGCTTATTTGTAAATTTTGTTTAGACATAAATTCCCCTATTCAATTTAATTATAATTACAACATGCCAAACATAATATCCAATTATATATCATTTTCAACAAATAATAAGGTTTAAATCTTTTAACACTCGCTCCCCTTGAAAACTTATATAATAACTAGAGATAAATAACAAATATTGATTGCTAATGGTGGTGTATTAGTATATAAATTTTATGTAAGTAATATACAAGCAATGAACTAATTTGCCTAAAGCATAACATTATGCCTTAAATAAAGACTATATAATAGCTAAATAAATCATTGCGAAATTACAAAAAAATAATATAAAATTTAAAAAGTAAATAATATGAAAAAGAAAATAATAATAGATGCGAATTTCCCTGATGAGACAAGGGTTGCGCTGCTGGATAAAAACAACGATATAGAGCATGTTGAATTTAGCGACAAAGAAAATATTAAAATACGTGGCAATATATATCTCGCAAAAATTACACGTATTGAACCATCGCTGCAAGCAGCATTCGTTGATTACGGAGAAGAAAAAAGTGGCTTTTTGCCTTTTTCAGAGATTCATGAAGCCTACTATCATACACCCTGCGGCTCAAATAATTCAACCAATATAACTGGTGAAGAAATAAATTCTAATATTGCAGATCATGACTTGTCAGACAAACATGCTCCAGCTAAGCAAATAGAGCATCTGATTGAAAAAGACGATGTTAGCCCTGAAGATATAGAGCAAATGCTGGACAGCAAACAGCAATCCAACTATAACATCGACGCAGAAGATGATGAAATAGAAACTATATCAACAAACCACAAATCAGCAGAAGAGAAGCAATATAAAATTCAAGAAGTGCTTAAAAAAGGCCAGGTTTTATTAGTGCAAGTAACAAAATCAGAGCGTGGTAATAAAGGCGCTTCTTTGACTACTTATATTTCACTTGCTGGAAAATATTGCGTGCTTATACCAAACAAGCCAAATCAAAATGGTATATCTAGAAAAATTTCAAATAACGACGAAAGAAGAAGATTAAAAAACATAATCGAAACATTAGCGCCCTCCTCTGGCAATACTCCGCATAGCATCATTATGCGCACAGCGGGTGTAGGCCACTCAACCCTTGAAATCAAAAGAGACTATGACTATTTAGCCAAATTATGGAACAAAATAAGGGAGGCCACTATAAGCTCGAAAGCTCCTTGCTTTATTCACCAAGAAGACGGGGTATTACTTAAAACTATTAGAGATTTATTTGACAAAAGCGTAAAAGAAGTGTTTGTGCAAGGGGCGGAAGGCTTTGAATTATGCAAGAAATTCATCAATGAAATAACACCATCACTCAGCAAAAATATCAAAGAATATAAAGGAAAAACTCCTATTTTCACAAAATTTGGCATTGAAAAACAATTAATAAATTTATATCAGCCAATAGTGCATCTACCATCTGGTGGTTACATAGTCATCAACCCAACAGAAGCTCTCATTTCTATAGATGTCAATTCAGGCAAAGCAACAACAGAACGTAATGTTGAAGAAACTGCTCTAAAAACAAATCTAGAAGCAGCAAAAGCAATTGCACAGCAATGTAATTTAAGGGATTTATCTGGCTTGATAGTTATAGATTTTATCGATTTACTAGAAACAAAACATCGCAAAATCCTTGAGCGCTCCATTTGGGAATATTTTAGTAAAGACAAGGCTAGAATCCAAACTTCTTCTATAAGCAATTTTGGACTTTTTGAAATGTCTAGACAAAGATTACGCCCAACATTTCTAGAACTAAATTCAAAAATGTGTAATAATTGCTCTGGCAAAGGCCTAGTTCGGGCTGATTCATCTAATGCCATGCTGATTCTCAGAACAATAGAGAATGAGCTACTAAATGCAAAAACTGATATTGTTAATGTATATAGCTCAAGCGCCTCGGTGCTTTATATACTAAATAATAAAAGAGATGCAATTGAACAAATAGAAAAAAAATATAACATTAAACTAAATTTCAATATCGACTCTAATGCTAATGCAGACAGCTACTCTATTGAAAAAGTAAAATTATCAAATATAAAACCTAAAGACAAAGTAGCAAAACCAGTTATTGGTGATGCACTTGAAATATATCACGACCTAGAAAATAACAGCGAAGAAGTAAGCCACAAAAGAAAAATCAGAAAAAGAAAAAACAAACCTTCAAGAAATGAAGATATTGAAGTTTCAAAAGAAAAAAATAAAGCAGAAGAAGCAGAAAATAATAAAATTGCACAAGAAGAAAAAAAATCAAATCATGAGGTAGAAAAAGCAGACAAAGAGCTAGGCAGTAATGCTGAAACTTCTGCATCAGAAAATAATACTGAAGACAAAAGTGAAAAAGTAGCTAAAAAACCTTCAAAAAAGAGAACTTACAAAAGAAAGAAAACCCAAAAAGACAAGGAAAAAGTAACTACTGATGAAAAATAAGAAAAATACTTTTTTTAAAAATTTAATAATTATTATGCTGCCTCTTATGCTAAATGCTTGCAATAATTTAGAGGCAGTATATAAAAACAAATCTGATAGTCACCAGTTCTTAAGCGATATTAATTTAGCTCCAATTGATAGCATAGAAGGGGCAGATTTCTACAATCATTTGAAAAACATCCTTCCACCGCAAAAATCAAGTAAATATAGGCTTACTTGCAGCATTGTGCAAGCTGGTGGATTTAGTATTTTGCACAGTAATTCTGATATATTGCGCAAAAATATTACTATAACTGTTTCTTATACTTTAAAAGATGATAGCGGCAAAACAATAGAAAGCTCTAGCTTTTCAAGGATTTCATCTTATAATTCAAGTGGCTCTCCATACAGCACCAATGCACAAGGCCAGGCTGCCAAAACTAATTTAACCATTGCAGCAGCAGAGGAAGTGCGTAGCAGGCTTATATTATATTTTAAGCATAAAAACATTTAATAAAATATGAAATTTTACAATAAAGACTTAAAAAAATTAGTTACTTTATTAGAGAGCGGGAATACGCACTCATTTCTAATGCACGGCCCCAATCAAGGGTTTATTAAAACAGCATATCAATATATTGCGAAAAAGCTTAAATTAAATATTACAGAATATGATTTCAAGGAAATAAACGCTTCGCGACTAGAAATGCTGGCTAATAATATGAACTTCTTCGCTGAAAAAGAATTAATTTGTATACGCAACGTTTCTGGCATGATTAACAAGGACGTAAAAGAGTTTTTAAGCTCTAAGTCTCTACAAAATATAATCTGCTTTATGGGCTCAGACTCTATGCCCCCTAGCGGATATAGAAAATTTTTTGAGGATCAAAAGCATCTGGTTTCACTTGGTGCTTATTTTGAAGATGAGGCAAATATAGCGCGAATAATAATTCAGCAGCTTGCCAAGCATGGAAAAAAAATTGACGAAGACGGTTTGCACTATTTAAAATCAAACTTAAAAGGTGACCATCAAATCATCAAATCAGAACTAGAGAAAATTTTGTGCTACACATTTGATAGTAGTGTAGTAACTAAGACACATATCGAAGAATGCCTAAGCAAAGATTTAATGGCAAGCGGCGATAATCTGTGCATTTATTTTGCTAAAAAAGATTATGCGCGCCTAAATAAAGAAATGAAAAAACTAAAAGAACAGAGTATAAATGAAGTATTGATGATAAGAGCATTAATACGCTACTATACTAATATTTTTATAGTCACATCAAAAATAGAAGATAATGCAAATATAGATATTGCAATAAAATCCCTCAGACCTCCGATATTTTTTAAAAATATTCCAGATTTCAAACAGATAATTCGTAAATATAATAGTAACGAAGCCCTGATGAACCTGGGCAAATTACAACAAGCCGAAAAAGATTACAAAACAAACCCTAAAAGCTTTGATCTGTTTAGATACACTTGATCATGCGCGGACGAGGTAAGTTCGTATTACGCTGAGGAGTCAAGTAGTAGCGGGCGCGAGTGGCAATAGCCGTCTTGCGCGAATGAGCGTGCACGCGAAATGTGGTGATCTCATACTCCCGTATTCCTACTCACAAGATTGCCACGTCGCTAACGCTCCTCGCAATGACGGATTTTGGTACCTCGCGGGTGGCGCACTTATAAAAAAAATATTCTATATTATTATAAATTACTCTTTACAAGCATCTTGTTTTGTTTATACTTATATTTGCTATATTTATTTGTAGCTATGGTAATAAACGGTATTTGAAATAGAAGTTTCGGACCCGGGGGCGGTACCCGGCGCCTCCACCAAAAAAACAAATTTTATTTTGGGGGCGAAAATAGGATCGACGTGCTTAGTAAAGAAATATTTTTTACCCAGTATGACACCGCTGAATCCTTTTTGGATTGTAGGGTTTTTAAACATAAAAGCAAACGATAATAATCGTCTTGCGGCTGCTGCTGCTTAACTGCTAGCATAGCCACGGGGCTCGGGGCTTGCCTGGCAACAGAAAAGCCCCACTAAAATTAATTTCTAAAATGGAGCTTTCGTTATATGTCTATTGACTATCAAAAATTAATAGATGAGGCAATGCTTAGCATTGTGAAGAAAATATTGCAACATACTAAGAAAAATGGTATCACCCAGGAGCAATCTTTTTATATCTCTTTTCAAACTGACTACCCAGGAGTTATGCTCTCTAGCCATGTAAAGGAAAAATACCCAGCGGAAATAACAATAGTTTTGCAACATCAATTTAAAGATCTAAATATTCACTCTGACAGTTTTTCAGTTAATCTGTCGTTCGGCGGAATCCCAGAGACTATAATGGTACCATTTGCAAGTCTTACTAATTTTGTTGACCCTACCTCTAATTTTAGCCTGCAATTTAAAGCAGCAGAAGATGACATTGATATGGATAGAGATATAGAAAATTTTGAAGAGCTTAGCGAAGAAGACGTGCTAGAAGACATGCTTAAAGCTGGTTTAATTGACGAAGTCAATTATAGAGCGCAGATTAAAAAATTAAAACAACCTCAGCAAATCATAAAAACAACTGGAGACGACAAAGAGTTAGAAAGTAGCGCAGGAGAAGTAGTTTCTCTTGATCAGTTCAGAAAAAATAAATAACAATGCAGCAAGATAAAAAGAACGCAGACTCCATTCCAACAGTTGAAATATATACCGATGGCGCCTGCAGCGGTAACCCGGGACCAGGTGGATGGGGTGCTTTGCTTATATTTAATGACATAGAAAAAAAAATTTCTGGTCATGAATTTGATACTACTAATAATAGAATGGAAATGATGGGTGCAATTTCTGCATTGAAAATTCTCAAAAAATCATGTAATATTAAATTATACACAGATAGCAAATATTTGCAGCAAGGAATTACTGAATGGATTCATTCTTGGATACGAAATAATTGGATAAAAAAAGACAAAAAACCAGTTAAAAATGCAGATCTATGGCAGGAATTGCTTGCAGAATGTAAAAAACATGAAATAAACTGGCAATGGGTTAAGGGCCATGCAAATAATATTGGCAACAACATAGCAGACAGTTTGGCAGTATCCGCCAAAGAGCTGGCTATAAAAAAGGAAAAAAATGATTAAATTAAATAATTTTTTTATTAGATTAAAAGCAAAATCAGTTGGCAAAGATCAATTTGGCAACGAATATTTTGTGGCTAGACAAAAAAATTATCTTGGTCAAAATACAAGATATGTTATATATAATGGCATAGAAGAGGGGTCCAAGATACCTCCTAATTGGCATGGGTGGCTACATTATAGTGTTGATGACACACCAGAAGAACAAAAACATTTGTACAAATGGCAAAAATGCCATATTCCTAATTTAACAGGAACAAAAAAGGCTTATAATAAAAAAATGAATAAAAATAATGGCTACTTAGCCTGGAAACCGTAACTATAATAAGGTAAATAAATATGAAAAGCAGAGTAATAGAAACAATAGTTGGATTTATAGTATTATTTATAGCAATATTCTTCGCTACATACGCATATAATATTTCAAATAAAAAGAAAACTATTGGCTACGAAGTAACAGCAAATTTTGAAAATATAGATGGCATTGTTCAAGGCTCTGATGTGAAAATGGCAGGAATTAAAGTTGGTGATGTGGGATCAATAATCCTAGATAGCGACACATATTATGCAACTATTAAAATGAATATAGATAAAAATATAAAAATACCAAAGGATTCGAGGGTTATCGTTTCAACAAGCGGTATCTTGGGCGGTAAATATATAAGACTTACACCTGGGGCATCTGAAAATCATGTGAAAAATGGTGATAATTTAGTGTTTACTCAATCTGCTTTAAATATTGAAGATTTGATCGGCAAATTGATGTATTCCTTGACTAGTAAATAGATTATAAGCGCTTTTTTAGCAGCGCGACATGGTAATCTCGCAAGAATGGATTCGTCATTGCGAATGAGCGTGTACGCGAAATGTGGCAATCTGTTGAGATGTAATTCCAACGTATGAGATCACCACGTCGCCCTTTCAGGACTCGCACGCGCAAGAAGGCTATTGTCATTACGAGGAGCGTCAGCGACGTGGCAATCTTGCAAGAAGGAGCTCCAATGAAAGAGATCGCTTCTACTTGCGTTCGCAGGTGGCGAATACACCTCTCCCGCTCATGATTTTTGGTATATATAAGATCATTCAAAACTAACATAAAAAAAGTATTATTTTTGCTATGCAAAAATGACTCTATAAACAATATAAACTATTAGATTGAATATTAAACAATTATGGATGCCAGGCTACCTTACTTGTAAAGGAGGGAAAGGAAAAATAGCCCGACATAAAAAAAGAAGCTACACTTAAAAATAATCTAATTTCATGATCGTATATACGGGCCGCCCCATATATACGATCATTCAAACACACTATAAAAAAAAGTATTTTTTTGCTATGCAAAAATAACTTTTTTTTATCCTCTTAGAAGTTAACGCGCAGTGTCATTGCCCCCTCATGACCAATTCTTTTTCTTGCAAGTTCAAGGTCATAAGTAAATCCTATTTCTACTTTTTTCACTTGAGTACTAATTCCAGCACCAACATTATATGATGTTCTGATTGGCCTGTGTTTGTATGTTTTAAAGCCTGTAACACCCCCAAACGTAACCTTAGGAGAGCTTTTTTTGCCAATTAAATCATGGCGCACAAAACCGTGTATTTCTGGAATAAATTCCATTTTATCTTGAATTGTTGTATGCGCTGAAATTTTAAGACCAGCTACAACATCTATTTTATGCGCTATTTCTGAACTGAACTTTGCATTCTGACCTGTTTTAGAACCTTTTTCAACATAGCCTGGATAGTTTATGCCAGTATATTTCGTTCCAAACATTGGAGTGAAAACTACATGCGAGCCAATTGGCTGATTATAGCCAAGCATTGCATCTGCAGTGAATGAAGTTGCGTCATATTTACCCACTACTTTTTCTACTCCTGTAGATGTTTTTCTGTATGTATTATTCTTAACTTTATGCATACCAAGTGCAAGTGTACTATTCATAAACCAGTGGTCTGTAAGCTGATGCATGCCATATACTGAAATCATGTAAGAGAATATTTCAGACTTATCACCTTTTACCATATCTTTATGATTGATATTGGTTTTATCAAAAGTGAAGCCAGCTCCAAGCACCAGGCTGTCATTTACTCTAGCATCTAGGCCGAGTGTACCACCAAAAGACAAGCTTTTATAGCCAGAATTTGTTTTATATTTCTTTTGCGTTGTTTGATTAAAGAATCCATTTACCCACAAACCATAAGCATATGCTTCGCAACCAGCTGCAGCACCCGATATTTGAGCATTTTCTGCAAGCTCTGTCATGCCTGATGGGTTTGATGCAAGACCTATATTAGATAGTCTATTGACTATCTGGGTGTTATTGGTCATTTCTACTATCTTACCAGCAGAGCTCTGCAAACGCTCGAGAGCTTCTTTAACATCGTCATCGCTGCCCATGGCTTTAATTTCATTTGCAAACATCATAGAATCTGCGCTCCCTGCATTGCTGCCAGCAGCGGCTGCAAATATGCTAGTTAAATTTTCTGCTTCCATACCATTAAAATTAGATACAATATTTGCTGATGAATTAGTCTTAAGTTCAAGCGTAATTCCATTTGTACCTATCATTGCATCCCAGTCATTACTGCTGTTAAATTCAACATCATCCCATGTATAGCCTGCAGTTAACGCCGGCGCCGCACCAGACACTACTATATGTAGCTTCTTCCCTATCTCGGCATTCAGCATAGAATCATCTAGATTCAATGTTACTGTATTAAGATCTGGATGCGATAAATCTAAATTCCCATCAATATGACCATATGGTTCTGTAATATTAACACCTGTTGTCATGTTCAGCACTACATCACCTTTCAGCTCAAGCAATTGCTTTGCACCTGCATTTTCTGCTTTTAGAGTATGAGTGCCAATATTCATAGTAGTTGCAGCTCCTGCACTGCCAAGCATGACAGTATTAGCAGAGTCAAGAGTTAAATCACCTTCCATATCATTAACAGCGCCATGGAAATGGATATTATTTGCTCCTACATTTATAGAATTCATAAATTTAACATTACTTGTGCTAGAACTAGTGGTAAATGTTACTTGATCTAAAGCTGCAATATCTTTATGTACCTCCCCGCCTTCAATATTCGCAGTTCCAAAAAAACCGCCAGTTCCTTTTATCTCAGTTTTAATGATTCTGTTGCTGAAGGTTGCTTCGCCGCCAGCTGACAAAAATTGTAAAAAATCTCCATCTATTATTTTTTTCTCCCCAGCAAAAGTGATTTTTGCAGTTCCAATTAAGTAAATATCTTTAGCATGTATATTTGAGTCAATAATTAGAGTTGTGTCATTATTAGCGCCAAGGAATTCTATTTTTGCACCTTCTGCGCCAATTTCGCCAGTTAAATGTACTTTTTTTCCAGGGCTGGAAGTAACATCAACGATTCCTTTATCTGTTTTGCTTGCAATGATGCTGGAGCTAATTTCTGTATCGTTCGCAACATTAATAGTTAAAATTGAGTTATCTAACGAGATATCACCAATAGATTTGTATGTGTCTGATGAGTCATTTTTTAAAGTTAAAGTAACGCCAGGGTCCAGAATCATTTTAAGCATATTCGCACCACCACCAGTAACACCATCAAGTGTTGTGTCGTGCTTAATGTTGAATCCAGGAGATGCCTGATTATTCATGTTGATATATTTTATGTCCGCTATACCATTAGTCTCTAGAGTTTTTGGAGTAGAAAATTCAAATATATCACCTGCTGCCATAGTTGCTGCAGCTTTTGTTGCCTCAGATATAAGCATAGCTCCAGTTGGAACCAAAATTGGATCTGTTGTTCCATCGTCCGTTATGATTTGAGTTGCCGCAAAGCTATTAGATGCGCATGCCAAAGCTGCAACAGATGCAGTTGCTAAAATCTTAGTAATATTATTTTTCATAATTTTTTACCTTTCCCTATATTTTTTTATAAAATTAAATTATTAACATTTGCATTCTACACTTAATTCAAGATACGAGTAAATTACTATATCAAATAATAGCAATTTTAAGAGTGTTTTATTTATATAGCGTGTTTTGCAGATCACAGTGTGATGGCGATTATGGTCACCCGCGAGCGCAAGCGTGGCAATCTCTTAAGACAGAGCTCATAATGAAAAAGATCACCACGTCGCTAACGCTCCTCCGCGCAAGACGAACTTGCCTAAAAAAGTCACCCGCGCCCGCTCTTCTTAGCTCCTCCGCGCAAGACGAACTTGACCTCACTCACTTATAAAAAGTATATAAATAAAAAATATGGAGGCCAGAGACGGAATCGAACCGACGATAGAGGAGTTGCAGTCCTCGGCATTACCACTTTGCTATCTGGCCGTTCAGCGCATAGATTGACAGTGCAAAATAATATCATATCTATTGCTTGAGCGTCTAGTTCTACATAAGTTTTATCATAAAATCAACAAAATAATTTATTTTTTTTCTATTAATACTACGATTCTCGTTGCAGGCGCGAATGAACTGGTATATTATATTAGTTATTAATAGTATAAAAATTCTTTTAGGTAATAATATGGGATTAGAAATAAAAGCTCCAGAAAACGTTATATTAAAACCAATCATCACTGTTTTTGGTGTTGGTGGCGCTGGCGGCAATGCAGTAAATAACATGATCAAATCAAATTTACAAGGCGCTAATTTTGTTGTTGCAAACACAGATGCACAAGCTCTAAAACATTCAGAGACTGAAAAGCAAATTCAGCTCGGAGCGCTCTCCACTAAAGGACTAGGCGCAGGCGCTTGCCCCGATGTTGGCAAAGAAGCAGCCCTTGAGAGCGAAAGCGAAATACGCTCCCACCTAGAGGGAAGCAATATGGTGTTCATCACAGCTGGAATGGGTGGAGGAACTGGAACTGGCGCCTCTCCTGTTATTGCAAAAATTGCAAAAGAACTTGGCATTTTAACTGTTGGCGTTGTAACTAAACCATTTCTTTTTGAAGGGATAAAAAGAATGAAAGCAGCTGAAGGCGGACTTGATCAACTGCAGCAACATGTTGACACTCTTATTATTATACCTAATCAGAATTTATTCAGAATTGCTAATGAAAATACAACTTTTCATGAAGCATTTGAAATGGCAGATGAGGTTCTGCATGCAGGTGTTCGCGGCGTTACTGATCTGATTACTTCGCCGGGGCTTGTGAATCTTGACTTTGCTGATATAGACACGGTAATGAGCGAAAAAGGCAAGGCAATGATGGGAACAGGCGAAGCAAGCGGCGAAGAAAGAGCCATTAAAGCAGCCGAGTCTGCAATTGCAAACCCACTTCTTGACCAAAGCTCTATGAAAGGTGCATGCGGGGTACTGATTAACATTACAGGCGGCAAGGATATGACCTTATATGAAGTTGATAATGCGGCCAACAGAATTCGTGAAGAAGTTGGAGAGTCTGACGCAAATATTATATTCGGTTCAACTTTTAATCCAGAACTAGAAGGGTCTATCAGAGTTTCTGTTGTTGCCACTGGAATTGAACAAGAAGATTCTCAAAGACAAAGCATAATTGCCGCTTCGGGCGCGCAAGAAATTGTTGAGAACTCTACAGATGAACAAGGGCAATATATTCTTAACGAACAAATTTATGGCGAAGATCAAATACACTCAGAAGAAGTAGATAATAATATATCGCTCGATGAAATTGAAGCGCCAAAATTCAACGAATACGAAGACGCAAACGAATCCAATGATTCTATAAACGAACTTCAGCAAAAACTTGATGAATTAATGCAAAAGAAACAATTAATTGAAAAAAACAAATCTAGTCAAGGCGCCAGGAAAAACCAAGCGTTGCCCCCTGTTAAAAAGCAAGGATTTTTGAAGCGCATGTGGAGCTCACTGAAAATTTTAGACGAAGAGCAACAAGAAAAAAATAAAGAGCCAGTAACAGCAGGAGAATCTGATTCTGACAGTAAATCAGATGTAAAAGACGCGCCTGATTTTTTTAAATAATTAAATAAATACATATGCGCGCCCCTTTTGCAAAAAAAAATAATAAATGAAAAATACACAAATTACATATAAAGCGATAATATTCATTACTATAGTTTGCAGCATACTTGCTGGCCTTGGTATTTGGCAATTAGTACGCAGAAATCAAAAATTACTATTAATACAATCTATAGAGCAAAATGTTAATTCAGAAGGGTTATATCTAAAAGAAATTAGTTCAAGCATACCTAAATACACAAAAATTAATATATCTGGTGAATTTAAAAACGAAAAATCCATTGCCCTTTATGGCTATAGAAGCGCCTATAAAAGCAAACATGGCTATTATCTACTCACTCCTTTTAAATCAGAGCATGGAAAAACCTACCTAGTATCTCGCGGGTGGTTTAAAAATTCCACGCCATTAAAAGACATAGATTTTTCTTGGGAAAATACAAAAACTAACATTTCCGCATTTGTGATGCCTGGCGAAAAGGCAGGTGTGTTTTTTCCGGAAAACTCTGAAAAATTATGGTTCTGCATTAACTTAAAGGAAGCAAAAGAAAAACTTGGCACTAATGAAGAAAATTTTTATTTAATGCAAGTGAATAATCAAAAATTACCAAAATATGCAAGATCACTTTCTGCTAATAATTTGTCAAAAATAAGAAACGATCATCTAGAATATGCAATTACTTGGTTTTGCCTTGCGGCGGCTGCCTTTGTTATATTCTTTTTAAGAGCCAGAAAAAAACAATAAGACTGTTGCTTTTTAGCAACTCTATGAACTTTAATTTATACACAGTAAAATTATATCTACAGGTTCATTTTGAATTAATAAAAAAAGATATAATTTTACTTGTAATTGGACAATAAATTTGTCAAAATACAATATCAGTAATCATGTTTGATTAAGCAAGTTATAAAAAAGGAGTATAAAATAATGGGCAATGAGTTTGCAGAACTAAATATAAAAGGTAAGAAATACCAGCTGCCAATTAAGGAAGCAAGCATTGGGCCTAGCGTCATAGATGTTAGTAATCTATATTCAGACTCTGGTCATTTTACTTATGACCCTGGTTTTATGTCGACTGCCTCATGCACCTCTAAAATCACTTACATAGACGGAGATGCAGGGATCTTGCGTCATAGAGGTTATGACATAAAAGATCTAACAGATAATAAAACATTTTTAGACGTTGCTTATTTACTACTCAACTCAGAGCTTCCAGATAAAAATTCTTATCAATCATTTAAAAATGAAATTAACGAACATAGCCTGCTTAATCAACAAACGCGAAATATATTTGCATCATTCAGGCACTCAGCCCATCCAATGGCAATTATTTTATCTGTCGTAGGTTCATTATCTGCCTTTTATCATGATACCATAGACATGAATACATCTGAAGGACGTAACCTTTCTGCAGTACGCATGATTGCAAAAATGCCTACAATTACAGCAATGGCTTACAAATATTCAATAGGTCAGGCTTTTATATACCCAGATAATGACCTTGGCTATGCTGAAAATTTTTTACATATGATGTTTGCCGCTCCCAATTCAAAATATAAAGTAAATCCAGTTCTGGCCAAAGCTCTTGAGAAAATTTTTATCCTGCATGCAGACCATGAACAAAATGCTTCTACATCCACAATGCGAACGACCGGCTCTTCTGGTCCAAACCCTTTTGCCTGTGTCAGCGCTGCTATTGCATCACTTTGGGGGCCATCGCATGGTGGTGCTAATGAAGCTGTGATAAACATGCTGAAAGAGATAGGAGATGTAAAAAATATCAACACATATATAGAAAAAGCTAAAGATAAAAATGATCCATTTAAATTAATGGGTTTTGGTCACAGAGTATATAAAAACTACGACCCAAGAGCGGCGGCACTGCGCGAAAGCTGCATGGAAGTTTTAAAAGAGTTAAAACAGTTGAAAAACAATCCAGGTCTGGAGATCGCCATAGAGCTTGAAAAAATAGCATTAAATGATGAATATTTTATTGAACGAAAATTATATCCTAATGTAGATTTCTATTCTGGCATAATATATGAAGCAATGAATATTCCTTCGCAAATGTTCACAGCTCTATTTGCTGTTGCACGCACCGCTGGCTGGGTCGCTCAATGGAAAGAATTATGGGAAGATCAGGAATTCAAAATCACACGACCAAGGCAATTATACACTGGTATTGTAGAGAGAAAAATTTAATTTTTGGTGATAAACGTCAGTTATGATAAAAAACTATCCCCAAAAAAGCACTAAAACGACTTTCTTAAATCGTCAAAGTTTTTTAAAATAGTAAGCGCCTCTTCTGCCTGCGAAAGCTGTAGCATACATGGGCCATCACTTGGTGCATTATCAGGATCCTGATGAATTTCCATAAATAAGCCTGCAACACCAGCAGCAATAGCGCACCTTGCTAAAAGCGAAACAAACTCTCTTTGACCACCGCTTGCAGCACCTATTCCGCCTGGCTGTTGAACTGAGTGAGTCGCATCAAAAAATACCGGCGCCCCTGTTTCTGCCATGATTGGAAGACCACGCATATCTGAAACTAGAGTATTATACCCAAACGAAGTGCCTCTATCAGTTAAAATAATTCCTTTAGCGTTAAAATGCTCTAGTTTGGCATGGACATTCTTCATATCCCATGGAGCCAAAAACTGCCCCTTTTTAACTTTAACCACTTTACCAGTCTCTGCCGCACTTTTAAGTAAATCTGTTTGCCTGCATAAAAAAGCAGGGATTTGAAGCACATCTACGACCTGACTCACTGCAGTGCATTGCTGTTGATCGTGTACGTCGGTTAAAATTGGGCAACCAATTGCATCTTTTACTTTAGCCAAAATTTCAAGGCCTTTATCAAGCCCTGCACCACGCTCCGCGTGTACTGAAGTTCTATTAGCCTTGTCAAAAGAAGATTTATATATAAAAGGAATGTTTAATTTATCAGTAATATTTTTTATATTATCTGCCATAAATAAAGCATGATCCAAATTTTCAATTTGGCATGGGCCGGCAACAAGTGCAAACGGCAAATTATTGCCTATTTTTATATCACCTATTTCAATTATTTTATTCATATTAAAACTCCTTTTATTGATTGATAATTTATAAATTTTATTAAAAAAAACTCCTCTACCTACAAGAAGAACACATTAATATTAATACTTTGAATGTAAATTTAACTCCCATTTTTGCAAGTCAGCTCCGAGTCAAGCCTATATATACATTCAGTACACACGCGTCTGCATTTTAGTTCAAGCTTTAATTAAATTTGCAATACCTAATATATAAGGATTATCACAAATTATTTCGCAACTGGCATTTCTGTTTGCTCTTTCTCCTCTTGGGCTTCCTGCTGCAACTTCATGACCGCTGAATTTTTTTGAGCGCTTTTAGAAGAGAGGTTTGCAAGTATTATTGCATTTACAAAAAATATAACTGCAAGGATTATAGTAGTATTAGTTAAGAAGTTGGCAGCACTTCTTCCACTCACCACACCCATATTATTACCACCTCCTATTCCGCTTATTCCATCTGTTGAAGTTTTTTGTAACAGAATTACAGCTATTAATAAGATTGCGACAATCAAGTGCACCAAAAGCAAAGTATTAAGCATATTATTTGTTATTTATTTAGTTTATCAAAAATTATTTTTAATTCCTGCTGTTTAAGTGATGCATTGCCAATCAAAACACCATCTACATCTTCTATAGCAACAATTTTTTCAAAATTATAGGAATTAACAGAACCACCATACACTAGTTGAATATTTTTTGCAACAGAGCAAATGTTAATATTAGATTTTATATATTTCATCATTGCTCTTATTTCCTCAATTTCAGCAACTATACCGGTACCAATCGACCAAATAGGCTCATATGCGATGATTATATCTTTTTTGCTTTTTGGTATTGAATTTAATATTTGCTGCACTACATATTCTTTATGCCTACCAATCTCTCTTATTTCAGCATCCTCACCCACGCAGATTATAGGAGTTATATCATTATTAAAACAATTTTGTGTTTTTTTTGCAACTATACGGCTGCTATCACCAAAACCCTGCCTCCTCTCACTATGGCCAGTAATTGCATAGGATACCCCGCTACTCTTAAGCATAGAAGCAGAAATTTCGCCTGTAAAAGAACCATAAGCGTCTTGCGTACTTAGATCTTGAGCTGCCACTTTTATATTACTCATATCTCTTGATAGTTCACTAATATATATAGAAGGCGGAGCTATTATAAAATTTTTTGGCGCATGTTGGTCTATCCAAAAAGCAAGCTCCCTAGCGCTCTTCAGGGTTAAATTCATTTTCCAATTTGCAATAATAAGAGGTTTCATATAAAAATTACTTGCAGTTATCGTAGAACATTACTATTTTATACGTATATTCATTTTAAGTAAATAAAAAATATCATGTTAACAAAAATTAGAGAAAGTTCAAATAACTTAGCAATAAAAATTCTATTTGGTTTAATAGTACTAACTTTTCTTGCAACCGGTATTGCAGCAGCATTGAGCGGCTTTTTGGGCGAAAGAGATACTAGAAATAATGTTGTAACATTCAGCAAAGCAACATCTGTCTCGATCGGTGCCTTTGAAAACGAAAAACGCAGATTAACAAGGCAAATTCAAGATTCCCATGCAGGAAAAATGAACAAAGAGATGCTTAATAATTTAAATCTAGATGGTATTGCAATGAAGCATTTAGTTCAGCAATCTATGCTAGATTACCTTGCTAAAATCTATGATATCAAAATATCAGATGACAGAGTTAATAAACATATTAGATCAGAAAAAGCCTTTTTTAACAAAAATGGAACATTTGATTATAAAATATTCGATAAGTCTTTTAGCAATCCAGTTATGCAAAAATATTATCTTAATTCAGTCAAGAAACAATATGCAAACATTATTACTACAGATATATTTGCAAATAACATAACTCCTCCCCCTGCCATTCAAGATTATAATTTAAAATTTCTAGCAGAAAATCGTGAATTTGACATTATTTCACTTAATTTATTAAACAAAGATAAAGATTATAAAGCACCTGAAATAGATGAAGCTACAATAAAGAATTTTTATGATGAAAATATAAAATTATTTACTACTCCCGAAGCTAGGTCTTTTGAATATCTAAAAGCAGATAAAAAAATACTTCTCTCAAAACTAAAAATTACAGAAGCCAAACTTAAAGTTTTCTTCGAAAATAATAAAGATAATTTTTCAAACGAAAATTACAGCAAAGCAAAAAAAGAAGTTAGGCAGCAATATGAAAAAGAAAAGCTAGACTATATGCTAGATGAGCTATCCAAAAATCTTGAAGATGATATATCAAGCGGCCTTACTATTGCGGAATTGTCTCAAAAATATAATTTAAATATAAAAAAGCACCAAAATTTAGGATTAG
This sequence comes from Alphaproteobacteria bacterium, assembly GCA_020628955.1. Lineage (GTDB taxonomy): Bacteria > Pseudomonadota > Alphaproteobacteria > Rickettsiales > Rickettsiaceae > Megaera_A. The sequence continues at coordinate 9,885 of JAHDEH010000013.1, read as the reverse complement.
CAGCTTTAAACTCATCAGAAAATAGCGATCTGAATCAAATTGCCTCAAATATATTTGAACTATCAGAAGGAGAAATTTCAGACCCGATTGTGTATTCTGATAATCATGAGATATTTATTGTTGGACTTAGTAAGATAAGCACAGCAAAAGAACAAGAATTGACAGAAATACAAGATAAAATTAAAGAATTTTTAATTCAAAAAGATATAGCGAATAAAAACGTCAAGAAATTACAAAAATTCTCTCAAAAATACTCACCAAAGCAGCATAGCAAAGAATATCTTAAAAATAATGGAATGGGCCATGCAACTAAAAAGCTGATTAGATCAGAAATAAATAATCAAACAGCCCTGCAACCTGAAATGCTAATGAATATGTTTGATATCGGCATAGGCTCGCCTACTAATATTTACCATTCAGGCAAAAATATTCAATTTGCTTATTTAAAGAAAAATAGCGTTGACACAAAAACACTTGCAAAGCTTAAAAAGAATTTAGATAAAGACTTTACAAAAAACTCTTTACGAGAAGCTGTGATGCAAGATTTATTAAGCTACTTGCTGCGTATCAATGATGCTAAAATTCATAATTTACATAAAGAGAAATAAACTAATGAATAGCATCTTTAATAAATTAAAATCAGCTCTTAGCAAAACTAGCAGCAACATATCCAAAAGCATAGATCATGTTTTTATAAAAAAAAGACTGGATGATGCAACTATAGAAGAGCTAGAAGATATTTTAATTTCAGCAGATATTGGGGCTGGAGCTGCGGCGCAAATTTGTGAATCTTTACGCAAAAATAAATATGATAAAGATATTTCAACAAATGAAATTAAACAACATTTGGCAACCACTATTGAGACTATACTACAAAAGCAAAAGCATGATTTTACTCTTGATCAAAATAGTCTAAATGTAGTAGTTGTTTGCGGAGTTAATGGCAACGGTAAAACGACCACTATTGGCAAAATGTCTAAACTATACTCAGACCTAGGATTAAAAGTGGCCGTAGCTGCTTGCGACACTTTCAGGGCTGCAGCAGTAGAACAAATAAAAACTTGGACAAGGCAAACAAATGTAAATTTATACGCCGGCAGGGAAGGAGCGGACCCTGCAAGCGTTGCATTTAGCGCAGTTTCTGAATGCTTAAAAAACAAAACCAATATATTATTCATAGACACAGCCGGCAGGTTGCATAATCACACAAATTTAATGCAAGAACTTGCAAAAATTAATAAAGTTATAGCAAAAGCTATGCCAGGGGCGCCTCACCATTCAATTCTTGTGGTAGATGGTACAACTGGCCAAAACGCTGCAATGCAAGTTGAGCAGTTTGATAAAATATGCAATCTAACAGGATTGATTTTTACAAAACTAGATGGCACAGCAAAAGCAGGCTGCCTAGTTGGAATAGTTGATAAATTTGCAAAACCAGTGCATTTTATTGGCATTGGCGAATCTGCAGATGATTTAAAAGAATTCTCTACTACAGAATTTGCAAAAACCATAGCTGGGCTGTAATGAATTTAATTGAATTTACTAATGCTCGCCTCCCACACTAATCCAAAAGCAGCAAATCTTTTGGTTGTGTACAATTAAAACATGAACCAATAAAACGTCGCCAATTTTTTACCTTAAACGCTTGACACTTTAAAAGCGTACAGTTATAACCTGATTGATATGCTAAATAACGTACAAGCTGCGCAAAAAAAATAATAAAATAAAATGACTACAGAAAACACAGAAGATCAAATTAAGAGTAGCAAAGAAGTAAAAGATAGCAAAACAATTAAGGATCAAGCTAATAAAAATAAAAAAACAACTAATAAAGCCAGTATCAAAAAAGAAACTAAGCAAGAAATTATTCAGCGTAAACATGATGCTTTTTTTAAGAACATTATGGGCAATAAGATTCAGGCTGTACAATTTTTAGAGAAGTTCCTGACTCCCGATATTAAAAACAAACTGGATTTAAACTCTTTGGTTGTAGAGCCAGAGTCGTTCATCACTGACGATTTGAAGAAAAAATATAGCGATGTTATCTATAGCGTCAAAACGCGCAAAGGAGATGATGCATTCGTTTATTGTATGATTGAGGCGCAATCTTCGATAGATAATCTTATGCCGCTTCGTATTTTGGAATATATGTTGCTGCTTTTAAAGAGGCATACGAGTAAAAGCAAGGAAGATAAGCTGCCAATGATTATACCGCTTGTGGTCTATAATGGCAAAAAACCATACACAGCCCCGCTTAGCCTGTGGGAAATGTTTGATGAGCCCGAAATTGCAAAGCAATTAATGGGTGATAAATATAGGCTCATTGACTTAAATGCAATGTCTGATGACGACATCAACTACCAAAAACATTTAAGTATTGCTCTGCATGCGATGAAGCATATCTATGAGCGCGATACTCTAAATATGCTAAAAGAGCTACTTAAAAAAGGTTATAATGCAATAGCAATTGACAAAAAATATAATTATCTTTTATTGAAAGCAATTTTATGTTATATTGATGATATAATAGTTGCTGAGCAGCAAAAGGATTTAAAGAGAATTATACAAACTAATTTACCCAAAGAGAGTGAGGAGATTATGAGAACTGTTGCAGATATTTACCGCGAAGAGGGTATGGAAATAGGTATACAAAGAGGCATGGAAAGAGGAGCGAATGAAGCTTTAAAAATTACTGCCAAAAATATGCTAGCAAAAAATGCAGAACCAAGGTTTGTATCTGGCGTTACTGGTTTGTCTATGGCAGAGGTGATGGAGATTAAAAAAGATTCAAGTGTTGATACTTAAATTTACAAAAAAGATTATCTGCTCGCCAAATTTGTAATACTCTTAGGTTATAATAACCAAAAATATAAGTGACTTAACCAACAATAGTAAGTTTAATTAAAGCTTATGCAACTAAATTGATATGACCCATCCAAGCATAATTATTATATTAAGTGTAATATTTTTATACATCACAAAAAATAAAAATAAGTTTGCTTTTAAAAGTGTAGCAATTATGGCGCCAATTTTAGCAGCTATTTCTATCTTTTTTTTTCCTGAATATAATGAAGATATTATATTTAATATTAATTTTATTCAAGACGCTGCTCCCAGCATGAAGCTACTCAGCATAGGAGTATGTATTATATTGCTATGTGCAAATATCTATAGCCTTGGTCAAAAAAGAATTAATGAAATCATACTTGGCAATGCTTATGGAGCTTTTTGTATTTTATGCTTATTTGCTGGTGATTTCATCTCTATGTTTATTGCCCTAGAATTAATGATGATTGCCTCTAGCGCAATTATATTCATAGGTGGAATGCGTGCCAGCATAAGGGCAACAAAAACATATTTAATAACGCATTTATGCAGCAGCCAAATGATTTTAATAGGCATAGCTTATATAATAATCAATACAAATTCTACTAAAATCATTAATGTAATTGATTTAATGAATAATGCAGCATTTGCTACTTTTCCAATATGTTTATTATTAGTTGGATTGCTAATTAATATTGCCTGCCTTCCTTTTGCTGGGTGGATGGTAAAATGCTACACAAAAGCATCACCTTGCGGATTTTTATATTTAATTTGTTTTACAACTAAAATATCATTTATACTTATCGTAAAGCTTTTTGCAGGCTATATATATTTCAGCTATATAGGTCTATTTATGGTAATTTACAGCATGTGTAGGGCCATATATGAAACATCCATATATGCAATTTTGTGCTATTTATCAATGACATGTCTTGGCATGTTATTAGCTGTTTTAGCTTTTCAAACAGATACAGAGTCAATCAATAAAGTGCTAGTGTATATATTTATCCATATGCTATATAAAACACTGCTTAGCCTTTGCTTTGCTATATGCACTGATAAAACTGATAAGTTATGTTATAATGATATGCCCCTGCTTGGTAATAAAATTCTAAGCTTTGGATTTTTTATGTCATGCATGATGATGATTTCTTTCCCGGCAACAGAAACATTTTACATTAAAGAAGAACTGCTGCATTTATTGCCAAGTAATTTAGCAACTTTATTTCTGATTATGGTTAGCTTCAGCTATGTAGTATCGATGCCATTTAAGAATTTTGTACCAAACAAAAATAGCCAGCAAATAATTCTATGTAACTATACAAAAATAAGCCTAATAATGCTTATTTTTTCACTGCTAATTATTAATATTTTCAATGATTATTTTTTGAGTTTATTCTCTATTAATATAACTAAAACAATATCTATTTATAGCAAGGAAGGAATTGCACAATTTTTGGCAATTTCTTTGTCTATTATTTTTGCATATTTTATTCCAATAAAAAAATTACATACCAATCCAAGTAATTTAATAGAATTAGCTGGGCAATTTATTTTATACATGCATAAAAAATATGTAAAACGCGCTGATTATTTAGAGCAGCATAGAGAAACACTAGCAGGTGGGAAATTTGAAACATATTTCAGTAGCAAAGTCAAAGCTATGAGCAATCAAAATACTGCTATTTTTGTAGCCTGTTTATTTATGGTATGCTTATCAATTATTTTACTAAGTAAATGATTTATTTTATAAAGAACATATTATATTCATTGGACATAGCTGTATTATATTTATATGATGATATATCAAAATCCTTCAATTGCTCTGGTTTCTCAATCTGATTTCTAATTATAAAATCAGCCATCATGCCCCTAGCTCTTTTTGCATTAATTGCAATGTTGCGCAAAGCTCCATCCCTATTCTCTCTAAAATGAATATTTATTACTGGATAATCAAGTATTTTTTGGTCAACTGCATCCATATACTCGGCAGAAGCTAAATTAATTAAAAATTGCTCCTCATGCAAAATTAGCTCTTGTTTTATACATTCAGTAACATCTTGTTGCCAGAATTTATTCAAACCTTTTGGTGCAATCTCTGCTATTTTTGTTGCCATTTCCAATCTATATGGCCTAATTAAATCAAGAGGTCGCAATGCACCATAAAGCCCCGAAATAATTCTTAAATTCTTTTGTGCAAATTCTATATTTTTTAAGCTTAATGTATTTTTATCTATATTGTTATAAACATCGCCATTATAAGCAAACAAGGCTTGCCTATCTGGCAGATTATCGTAATCTTGAAACCTTTCAAAATTTAGCTCTGCAATTTTATCGCTCACCTTCATTAAGTTTGCAATATCTTCTACTTTATATTTTTGCATTATAGAAATCAACTGATCTGTGATTTTCTTATTTTTTGGCTCACTTGAATTTGTTACCTGAACTTTAGATTCAAAATCCATTGATTTTGCAGGAGAAATTATAGTAATCATTCCCTATTCTCGCTTATTATTTATGTAATTAAATTCAGCACCTACTATAAAAATCATATTTATAATATAAAAGAATATTAATGTAATGATCATACCAGCTAGCGATCCATATACAACATTAAGCTGGTTGTAGTATCTAATAAATTTTGACAGTAAAAATCCGCTACAAATCCAGCCAGAAACAGTTATTAAAGCTCCAGGAAGAACCTCTCTAACACTCATTTTTCTATTAGGTATAATATAATAAAGAGCTCCAACTCCCAGTATAAGAGATGAAAAAACTAGTAAATACCTAGTGATAGTCAAAATTTCATTATAACCATTAATCCACACCATAAATTGTGGTATTTTTGCTAGTATTATTGGTATAATAACCAAAATAAGCATCATGAAAGATATTGCAGTACTTATTAGCAAGAATTGAAAAATGCTAAGCAACCTTCTTGTGATATAACTCGGAGGCGTCGTGATATGATATACTCTATTTAATATTGTCCTAACACATTCTACAAAAGAAGACGAGGTCCAAAGAGCTCCGAATATAGCCAGCGTAAGCAAACTCTGTGTTGGGGATTTCATAAGCTCATCAATTCTGTTTTTTATGGCATCTATTGACTGCTCAGGCATATTTTCAAGTGCTGTGGCGATAAAACGCTCACCTAGCTCTGAATTACCCAAAAAACTAGTAAAAGCAAGCATAAATATACAAAATGGAAAAATTGATAAAAGCAACATAAAAGACATGTAACCAGAATGTTCAACGCCATCGTGATCTATCATTTTATCTATCGCTTTATAAATATTAATTACAAATTTTTTCATTTTTCCTGTTTTTTTATATGATGTAAGTATTTTAGTGATTTTGTCTTATCAAAAATATTTAAGATAGCAAGCTTCTAAAAATTTAATTTTAGTTTAAATTATTGAAGTATTTTTAGGCTGTTGTTATTATAGCATAATTTTCTTCCTTATCCAACAAAATTGTAAACTTATAACAATTTTAGTAGCTTTTCTGCTGTAAATATCATATAGCCCAGCCTTAAATTATCATAGCTAATTTTAAGGCTGGGCTATAATGAATTTAATTATAATAACAAACTAACAGGAGCTTCTATATATTTCTTAAATGCTTTCAAAAACATTGCCCCAACTGCACCATCAATCACCCTATGATCGCAAGATAAATTTACGTCCATCATGGTTTTAACAACAAATTTATCGTCAACAATAACAGCTCGCTTATTGCTTGCACCAACAGCTAAAATACAACCTTGTGGTGGGTTAACAATTGCCTGAAAGCTCTTAACTCCATACATTCCTAAATTAGAAATACTAAAACCACCACCTTGATATTCTTCTGGCTTTAGTGTTCCAGCTTTTGCCCTATTAACTAAATCCTTCATTTCTGACGAAATAGCTTTTATATTTTTTTGCTCAGCGTTTTTAACAATAGGGGTAATCAAGCCGCCCTCTATTGCAACAGCAACAGACACATCCACATTATTATATAATTTTATTGCATCTTCGCTCCAGCTAGCATTTGCCTCTGGAACTTCCTGTAATGCCCTAGCTGATGCTAATATAATAAAATCATTAACAGATATACGTTTTGTTTTGTCATCGCCTACGCTAGAATTAATTTGCACTCTTGCATCAAGCAATGCATCCATAGAACATTCAACAGACAAATAAAAATGCGGAACATTTTGCTTAGATTCAGTTAATCTTTTAGCAATTACTTTACGCATAGTGCTATTTTTTACTAATTTATAATCATCGTTATTACGCGAAATTTCTTGTTTGTTAGTAGTGGGTGATATAGATCTTGGTACAACCATCTCGCTATTTTCATTGATAGATGTTTTTGTATTATCCAGATCTGCTTTCACTATTCTTCCCCGCGGTCCAGAACCCGTGATAGTAGATAAATCAATATTTCTTTCTTTTGCCAATCTTTTTGCAAGTGGCGATGCAAATATTCTAGAATTATTAGTTTCTGTTTTTGAAGCTAGCTCTTGCTCTGTTTGGCTAGTTATGTCTTTAGCGTTTACTTCATCCGCAGCTGGTTCTTGCTTCGAAGCATCAGATTCTTGAGCGCTCGAACTAGTGTCATTGCCATCATTTTCTATATTATCATGATTTTGCGCGCCATTATCGCTTACAAGAAAATCACTAAGAGCAGATTCATCCTCTCCCTCTTCCAAAATAACTGCTATAAGTGAATTAACTGCAACCTCTGAAGCCCCTTCCTCGACTATAATTTTTGCTAAGGTTCCTTCGTCAACAGCTTCTACTTCCATTGTAGCCTTATCCGTTTCTATTTCAGCTATCACTTCACCAGCTTCTATCTTATCACCTTCTTTCTTTATCCATTTAGCTAAATTACCATGCTCCATTGTGGGCGATAGGGCTGGCATTAAAATTTTAATTGGCATAATATTTATTTTACTCCTTTTAATTTTATTTATAACAAACTTTTTTTGCCATTTGCACTATTTCTTCAACTGTTGGAAGCGATAATTTTTCTAAATTTTCAGCATAAGGTAGGGGCACATCCTTACCTGTTACATTTTCTATTGGAGCATCTAAATAATCAAAAGCTTCTCTTATCACAATTGCACTGATTGTAGCACCAACTCCGGCAAAAAACCACCCTTCTTCTACATTGAGCAATCTATTAGTTTTAGTTACTGACTTAATTATTGTCTCTTCATCAAGTGGCCTGATGGTTCTGAGGTCTATTATTTCAGCATCTATTCCATGCTCTGCCAAAACCTCAGCAGCTTTCAGCGCCATGCCAACTTGCAAAGAAAAAGCTGTGATTGTTATATCACTACCTTCTTTTACAATTTTTGCTTTGCCTATTTCAATTGGCTCTGCAGTGCTATCAAATTCAAAACTTTGCCCGTATAGAATTTCATTTTCTAGAAAAATAACTGGATTTTCATCTTGAATTGAACTTTTCAATAAACCATAGCTGTCATTTGCACTATATGGTGCAATTACTTTTAAACCAGGTATGTGAGCATAAGTAGCTGCATAATTTTGGCTATGTTGCGCCCCCACTCTAGCAGCTGCTCCATTTGGGCCTCTAAATACAATAGGACAACCAAGCTGGCCGCCAGACATATAATTTGTTTTAGCAGCTGAATTTACTATTTGATCAAATGCCTGCATTGCAAAATTAAAAGTCATAAATTCTACGATTGGCTTCAACCCACCAAAAGCAGCTCCTACTGCAATTCCTGCAAATCCATGTTCGGTAATTGGGGTGTCAATCACTCTTTTTGGCCCAAATTCATCAAGCAAACCTTGCGTGATTTTATATGCACCTTGATATTCAGCCACTTCTTCTCCCATAATAAACACACGCTCATCAGCTTGCATTTCTTCTTTCATTGCTTTATTTAAAGCTTCTCTAACTGTAATATTTTCCATTGTTTCCTACTTTAAAATATCTGTGTATAATTCATCTTCACTTGGAAGCTCAGACTCCGTTGCAAAATTAGCAATTTCTGCAATTTGGGTCTTGATTTTTTGAGCTATTTCCTTTAAATCTTCTTCTTTTGCATAATTATTTTTCAGAATAATTTGTTTAATATTTTCAATAGGGTCCTCTGCTTTTTTACCATCAACCTCATCTTTAGATCTATATTTTGCAGGGTCAGACATTGAATGCCCGCGGTAACGATAAGTTTTTGCTTCAATTATAATTGGTCCATTACCGGCTTTAACGTATTCAGAGGCATTTGCAACTGCATTATACATAGAATCTAAGCTCATACCATCAGCGCTAAAACCTGGAATACCAAACGATTCACCTTTTTTACTTAATTCCGTCATTGCAGTGGAGCGCTTAACAGAAGTACCCATTGAATACTCATTATTTTCAATTATATAAATTGCAGGCAAACTCCAAAGTGCCGCCATATTAAATGCTTCATAAACCTGCCCTTGATTGACCGCGCCATCACCAAGAAATGTATAGCATATATTATTTGTATTATTATATTTTTCTGCAAAAGCAAGGCCGCTTCCGATCGGCACTTGAGCTCCAACTATTCCATGACCACCATAAAATTTACCCTCTTTATTGAACATATGCATAGAGCCGCCTTTACCTTTCGAGCATCCAGTTGCTCTGCCTGTTAATTCAGCCATTACATATTTTGGATCAATACCAGATAAAATAATGTGCCCATGGTCACGGTAACTAGTTATAGTGCTATCTTCTTTGTGCTTCGCCAAATGCACGCCAGTAATTACAGCTTCTTGACCTATATATAAATGGCAAAAACCACCTATAAGCCCCATGCCATAAAATTGACCACACTTCTCCTCAAATCTTCTTATTAGAAGCATTTTTTCATAAGCTTCTACATATTGTTCTTTTGATAGCTTGTATTTATCTTGATCAAACATAATCTACATCCATATTTATAAATTTTAATATTTTTACTATATTATTTTATCTACGCCTTATATAAGAAATTAAATTTCATAGCTTATCAGGGTTGGTATAGGAATATAATATGATAGATAGTTTATGTCAAGATTTCAGATG
>JAHDEH010000051.1 GCA_020628955.1 Alphaproteobacteria bacterium | reverse complement strand
CTTTTTAATAGAGAAATATGTTATTATCTGGAGCTATTTTTATTTATAATATAACCTTGCTTAACTATCCCTTGAAAAAAATGTTAGTTGTGTTATTTATTAATAATAATATAAAATTTAGAAAATTATGATGAGTTTTAGTATTGTGAATTCAGGTGTAGCGATGTATATATTAACTGCTAGTGTTTTGGTTACACTTATATTATCTGTTATTGGTACCAAATTATTAATAAAAATTATGCCAAAGTTAGGGGTAATAGATACCCCTTCCAAAAGAAGAGCGCATAAAAAGCCAACGCCACGTGCTGGAGGGCTTTCTTTAGCTCTTATGTTGCCAATATTATTACCATTTTTTGAATATTTAATTAGTGGTTATGTTGTGTATTCAATAAAAATAATAGCTGTTACTTTATTAATCAGCGCTATATCATTCCTTGATGATGTAAAACAAATCAATGTAGTGCTACGATTTTTTGTATATATTTTATGCTCTGCAGTAGCTATAAATCAAATGATTAGTCCTGCAACTGTGCTGCATTATGAACTTAATTTATATTTTGATATAGCGATTTCAACTATTGCTCTTGGGGCTTTTTTGAATGTTTATAATTTTCTAGATGGTATTGATGGTATAACTTGCAGCCAAACTATTCATTTATCTGTAACTATAATAATTTTAACGCTATTAAATTATGATATTATAGATAAGCCAAATATTGTATTAGTAATTTGCAGTATTATTCTTGGCTGGAGTATAGGTTTTATTTATTATAATTGGCATCCTGCAAAAATTTTCATGGGTGATGTAGGAAGTATTACAATAGGTTTCTTGCTTGGGTTATGTATGTTGATGATTGCATCTGCTAGCTTTAAATTATTTGCAGCTTGCGTTATTGCATCATTATATTATATAGCAGATGGTGGTTTAACTATTTTAATAAGGTTATCAAAAGGTGAAAAAATATGGGAGCCGCATCTGCAACATTTTTTTCAAAAAGCGACAGCTAGCGGAAAAAGTCATAAAAGGGTGGTTAAAAGAATAGTAAAATGCAATATAGGTTTAATGACTTTTGCAATTACGTCTATATATTATCCATTGATATCTATTGTTTGTTCTGTACTTGTTGTGGTAATAACCCTAATAAGGTCAGTGATATAATGAAGCCGCTTCTAGGACAGGTTAATAATATAATTTATAAAATATTTAAAAACCAAAACCCAACTTTAGCAAAAATAATTATAAAATGGCCAGAAATAGTAGGGACTAAATTTAGTGATAAAGTTTGGCCGCAAAAGATCACTCATTCTCGGGAGCGTGGAAAAAAAATTAATATATTGTATGTTGAAACTGAAAATACTGCAATTTCAACAGAAATAGCTTTTCAGCAAGATATTATAATAGAAAGAATTGCTGTGTATCTTGGTTATAAAGGAGTGCATAAAATAAGATTTTTAATTAGATGATTTTAAATAGGTATGAATAAAAATTTTGACAATGAAGTTGCTAGCATTTTGTATAAAATAGCAGACGATATAGAGGCACATGATGAAACATGTGAAATAGATATAGATGTCACGCAGGATATATTAAATATAGAGACCAAAAATGGCATTTATGTAATCAATAAGCAAAGAGCCGCTGGAGAAATTTGGCTTTCATCGCCAATCAGTGGTCCCTATCATTTTAAAAAAATTGATAATATGTGGATAGCCCGCGATGATAGCGAAATTTTTACATTACTTAGCCAAGAATTTAATTTTAAAATTACAAATGATTAAAGTATAGTTTTATGAAAAACAAATATGTCATGCAGTTAAAATCTTATTTATCGCAACATTTCTATCTGCTAATATTAGTATTTATATCTTTGTTAGCAGTGTCTGCTAGCCTGTTATTATTAGGTGTTTTTTTTAGAGAATTCATAGATTTTGGCTTGTCTACTGGCAAAATTAATCACATTAATAGCGTAATAAAAAATATTTGCCTATTAATTGCTATATTTGCTATTAGTAGTTTTTGCAGGTCTTATTTTATAAATTTAATCGCGCTTAAAGTAATATCAAAAATAAAATTAGATACTTATAGTAATTTATTAAAAATAGATTATGCAAAATTTGAAAGCTTAAAACTTGGTGATGTATTATCCCGGCTAGGAACAGACCTTGAGCAAATAAAAAATTTAATTACGAATTTTTTATCGTTTTTCATCAGGAACAGTGTAATGCTAATGGGTGGATTAATTTTAATGTTTATGCAGAGCGCAAAATTAACTTTAATTGTATTGATATCTTTGCCTGTTTTATTAGTGCCTTTAATTAAATTGAGCAAAAAAGTTCGTGAGTTGTCTCGTAAATCCCTAGAAAAAAATGCAGAAATTTTTTCAAATATAGAGGAAAATTTTCTCGGAATACAAGCGGTTCATGCATATAATATGCAAAATAATTTGACTAAAAAATTCTCTAATGCAAGCCAAGATTATGTAAAATTATCCAGTAAAAGATTGTTTTTGAGGTCTTTGTTTTTTGCCCTTGCTATATCATGTATTGCTATTTCTATTATAGCAGTAATTTGGGTAGGAAGTATAGATATAGTAGAAAACAAGATTAGCTCCGGCCAGATGGTGTCGTTTATTTATTTTGCAATGATTGTCGGAATGAGTCTTGGGGGTATTTCTGAATTATTCAGTGAAATACAAACGCCTCTGTCTGCTCTTGAACGGGTGTTTGAACTAAAAGATATAACACAAGGCGAGCATCATTCAAATAATAATGAAAATCTCTATAATAATATTTTACAAACTGATTATAAAATAAAATTCAAAGATTTATGTTTTTGCTACCCTTCGAGGCCAGAAAATTTAATATTAAATAAAATAAATTTTTCTATTAATAAAGGAGAATTTATTGGATTGGTCGGCGAATCTGGTTGTGGCAAAAGCACTATTTTGCAATTATTGCTTAAATTTTATCAAAAAGAATCTGGTAATATTTATATAAATAATCTAGATATTGAATCAATTTCTAAAAACAATTTGAGGCAAAAAATAGCCTATGTACCACAGCAGCCAACTATATTCTCTGGTACTATTGCAGAAAATATTCAATTTGGATCTATGGAAGTTTCCAATAAGCAATTAGAGAAAATTGCTGATATTTGTGGCGTTTCAGAATTTTCTAATAAACTAAAAAGTGGCCTAAATACTAAAATTGGCCAAAGAGGCATGCGCATTTCTGGAGGACAAAAACAAAGGATAGCTATTGCTAGGGCTTTGCTATACGCTCCAGAAATTCTTGTGCTGGATGAGGCAACAAGCGCGATAGACGAAAAGGGGGAAAAAGAATTACTAGAGCAAATAAGACGCTGCCTAAAAGATAAAACTATTATATCAGTTGCACATAGAATTTCTTCTCTATCTAATACAGATAAAATAATTGTTATAGATGAAGGAAAGGTGAAAGCTCAAGGAAAACATGCAGAGCTGTTAAATATTTCAGAGATATATAAAACGCTTTATCGAAAATAAATGATAAAAATACCACTAGCAATAACTTTTTAACGAGAAGTTCAACTTTATAATTAGCAATTCCAAAAAATCTATGTCATACTAATTTTTAGTAAATTTTATTTACTGAAGTTAATATTAATAAAAAATATAGGTATAGATACTATGAATAAATTATTTTATGTACTAAGCACTAGTGCGCTAGCATTATGCTTATCAACAGGCGCTTCTGCAAATGAAAAAGCACAAGCCAAGGCTTCTACAACTGCGCTTCAAAAAGCGAATGAAAACTCAGCGTTATTTAAAACCACTACTGCTACTAAAGAAATGGTGAAGGTAGAAGATATAGATGAAAAAGATGATGATGGTGAAGACGATGAAGACGATGCAGAAATCAAAGAAAGAGAAAAGCATAAGCATAAACACAAAAAGCGCTGGAAAAAATGGAAAAAGAAAAAGCGCAAAATGGTTAAGCGTATAAAGCACAGAATTCACAGAAAAACTCATCCACACCATTATGTTGATGCAGGGCTAACAGATGAGCAAAAAATTAAAGTACACGAAAAGCGTATTGCTGTTTTAGAAAAAAGAATAGCAAGACACAAAAAAATGATCGAAGATCATAAGAAAGGCATTGACCATAAAGGCGGACATTTGAAGCATAGCATGGAAATTCATAATAAAGATAAGAAAAGAAGACATGCAAAATTTAAAGATGATAAAGAATACCAAGAGACTTTAAAGGAATTCAAGACGCATAAAAGTAAAGCAAAAACTCTTAGAGAAAAATTAAGAGAAAAAAGAAAGGCTAAAAGAGCAGAGATGATGAAAAAGAGGAAAGCTCGCAGAGCGGAAATGATGAAAAAAAGCGAAGCTGTAACTGTTGAAAAAACAGTTGAAGCAACAGCGCAAAAAGCAGTTATGGCAAAATAAGCTAATACTTATTTTAGCACATTAAACAGGGGCTGCAACAGCACCCCTGTTTTTTTAATGGTAATTACTAGCACAAGGTTAATTTTATGAAAAAACATATTTTATACATTTTATTTATTACACAATTTTCTCTGTTTTGTTCAGTAAGTAATGCTCAGGAAGTTGAAAGTTTGAATGATTTCGTTAATGAAGTCGCAGATGCAGCAAAAGCAGCGGTGAGAGCTGCCGGAGGCAATGGAGATCAAGGCAGAGCTGCTCATGATGCAGTTAAAGACAAAGGCAAAATCACAGACAGTACAGCTGATAAAGTTAAAGACAAAGTAAAAGATGAAGGTGGTAGTAACTCTGTTTGGAAGGCGGGCAGAAACACGGTCAGAAATGGAATAGGAGTTTATGATGCTTTGAAAAATTACCATGATGCATCAACCAAAACATCTAGTTTATACCTCGCAGTTGCTGCAGAAAAAGCAAAGCAAGCAATGTTAAATTCGGTCAATCCAGAGTCTGATGATTACGATAGAATACAAAATGCTGCAGATTTTGCGAAAGATTATATATTACAAAATGGTATACCAGATCCCTTAGCTAGCATAGGAATAGCGGTTCGAACCAGCGGGCATTGGTTTAACAATAGTGCTATTAGTGATATGAGGAATACTGTAAAATTATACAAGGATAAATATAATGAGATGGTTGCAAATGAAGGCGAGCCAACACCTCCACCGCCACCACCTGTGGAGCCAGAACCAGAGCCAACTCCACCGCCACCAGCTCCGGAACCAGAGCCTGAGCCGCCAGTAGATTATACAGCGCAGATAAATGCAATATGCGCAGCAGCAGATAGGGCAGAATCCTATAGAGATGCTACAAAACAACTAGCAGATAGTGCAGTGGCAGAAGAGTCTAATGCTAAAGCGCGCGGGGCCTCAATCCAGCAAATTGAAACTGCAGTTCAAAATGCAGCCAGGCACGCAAGCGAGGCTGATAATACAAGGAACTCTTCAGTAGCCCAATCGGGAATAGCCGCAAGAACAGCTGCTGGCATTTCAGATCCACAAGCAATTGCCTGTAAAAACAGGGCGATAGCAGCTGCAAATGAAGCAGATGATGAAGCAAGGCGCGCACAAAGTGCTGCAGCAAATGCTTCTGCATTCTTGCAACAAGAAAGAGACAGAATTGCTTTAGAGCGCTTGAATTTTGAAAGGGATAATCCAGTAGAAATTCTTGAAGCTAGAAGCTCTAATGCAGGAAAAATCTATGTAAAAATTAAAAGTAATACAGATGTTGCATTCACAGTTATTGGCGTGGGGTCAATTGCTGCAAACGAAGTAAGGTTAAGAAAGCCAGATAATTTTCAAATTATAGTTTCTCCAAGAGGTGAATATCAAATGTCCGGCAATGTATTTGTTGAACTTATTGACCTTAGAAGAAGATTAGTTTCTGGTGAAAAAATAGAAATGGAGCTTAAAATAGATGGAGTTAATGCAGAAAATGTTGCTATAAAACCAATTAGATTTCATGCAATTGTAGATTAAATTTCATTATATGCGGGCGATCTCTTTAGGGTGGAGCACCTAATCAAGAGATTGCCGCGGCAACGAAAACCTTGCGGTTTTGGTACCTCGCGGGTGCTTCTATGATAAGATTCAAAGCTAGCCAATGCTTCTTAAATAAT
>JAHDEH010000050.1 GCA_020628955.1 Alphaproteobacteria bacterium | reverse complement strand
TGCAATACTTTAAAATACAAAAAACATCCATCATAAAATGAATGAATATATAGAATATATAATATATATGTGGCCAAAGATATTATTTATATTTGAAGGTTCTATTACAACTCTTCAATATAGCTCCTTAGCTGTTATGTTTGGGCTGATTATTGGCGTAATTTTGTTGGTTTTGAGGCGGTCACATTTTATATTACTTAAAAGCTTTGCTCATATATATGTTTCTATTTTTCGTGGAACTCCTCTCTTAATCCAGCTTTCATTAATTTATTTTGCAATGCCTGGGCTAATTAATGTAAAACTAGATGTTTTTACTGCTGGGGTGCTCGCCTTTTCTCTTAATTCTGGTGCGTATGTTTCAGAAATTTTAAGAGCTGGAATTAACTCAGTAGATGTAGGGCAAGTGGAAGCTGCAAAGGCTCTTGGTATTCCGCCAGCTTTGCGCATGAAAGACATAATTTTGCCGCAAGCAATTCGCCATATTTTGCCATCGCTTGTTAATGAACTAATTAATTTGATTAAAGAGTCTGCGATAATTTCAGTTATTGGTGGTATGGACTTAATGCGCAGGGCAAATTTGGTTGCATCTGAGAGTTTTGATTTTTTTATGCCGATGCTTGCAGCAGCGTTTGCTTATTATGTGATGGTAATGATAATTAGTATTTTTGCTATTATTTTAGAAAAAAGGTTAGCTATATGATTTTAATTGATAAAATTTCTAAACAATATGGCAAAATAAAAGCGCTGCAAAATGTAAGTCTTAAATTTGAGAAAAAAGAAACTACCGTTATTATAGGCGCCTCTGGTAGTGGTAAATCTACATTGCTGAGATGCATTAACAATATTGAATATCCAACATCTGGAACTATTACTTTAGATGATGAGCTTTTAACGGGAAAAACAAGAAGCAAGCTATGTTATAAAATGGGTATGGTTTTTCAGAATTTTAACTTATTTAAACATATGAATGTTTTGCAAAATCTTACTTATGCTCCGCAAAATATATTGGGATTAAATAAAATTGATGCAGAGGAAAAGGCAAGAATATTGCTGAAAACATTCAAAGTATTAGACAAAATTAATGAAATGCCTAAAAATTTATCGGGAGGGCAAAAACAAAGAGTTGCAATTTGTAGAGCTCTGATGATGGAACCAGAAACCATTTTGTTTGATGAGCCAACTTCTGCGCTAGATCCAGAAGTAATAAAAGATATTATAAATATAATTAATGGATTTAAAAAAAATATTCGTATGATTATTATTACTCATCATATTAAATTTGCCAAAGTAATTGCGGATAGAATTATATTTATGGATAAAGGGCTTGTCCTTGCGGATCAACCATCTGAAGAATTTTTTATCAAACCTTCATCACACAGAGCTAAATTATTTTTAGATAATGTTATTGATTTAATCTAAAAAATAGAATTAATCTATATTAAATGCCACTTATCTACTAGGTATTATGTTACAAAAACACTACCTAGTTTAGAAAAAAATCATATTTTTTTATTTTAGTAAATCTATAAAACAAAAATCTTAATTTCAAGCTAAACTATTGATATTTAACTATAATTACACACGTAGGTAAAGCTTTTTTAACTAAATTATATATAGGTAAAACTATACTAGTATACGTACTACGTATTTTTTACGTATTTATTAATTTTTTTAGCTGAGGCATAATGTAAATCATAGAGGTAACAAATTTAATTTTTTTGGAGAGTTTATTATTATGAATAAAATTGTGAATATATTTAAAAGAAATGACTTAGCTAGATATAGCAAGCTTAATAGAATAATGACAAAGTCAGAATTATTGTTTAATAAAAAATATCCTTTGGATGAGCTATTAAACAAAATAGAAGGTCTAGCTTAAATATTTTAAATTAAGACCTTGCTTTATTTAAGGGCAGAGCTTGAATTTATTAGTTCTTAATTTACATAATATAAGTTTTAGACAGGACTTTGTCAATCTGGGGAAAAAATTACCGCAGTGAGTATTCACTGCGGTAATTTTGTTTTTTTTAATTTATTTAAATAATTCTTTGATTATTTAAATTATAGAAATGCTATAGAGATTCTGTATAACCAGCATCATTAATTGTAAAATCGAAATCTCCAGATACATTCACATCTGCGTGCATATCTATTTCAACACCATCTTGGTGTCCATTCGTATTTGGCATTAACCAGTCATTATACAATTCATGCTCTACTGCATTATTTGTTTTGTTAGAAAAGTGAGCTGAAGGAGTTTCATCGCCCATATCAGTCCAATCTTTACTTACAGAAGTTGCTAGATCATCTATGGCTCTCATCTCTGTAGCTCCTTCATTTTCATCTGCTTCGATAGGTCCTACTACTTTCTCAAGTCCATAATGTGCAGCAGCGTTACTTAGACCTTTTGCAGCGTTATATCCGTTATACAGCGCCTGTCCAGTTTTGAATAAACCGCCCGCGTAAGAACTAGCAGATTTAGCAACATTATTGTGCACACTGTTCAATCCAGATGCTAGCGCCGTACCAGACAGGTATGTAGTTACAGGGTTTGCAACATAAAATCCAAGGCCAGCTTTGAGCGCGGATGTTGCTCCGCCTGCCAAAGTTGATGCATAAGGTATACCAAAATAACTTGCTGCTGTAGTATATGGCAATGCATTCAAGCCGATTGCAGCTGCTCCTACAGTTGCGCTCGCTCCAGCTGCGACCTTCGCGCAAGCTGTGCTTCCTTCAACTGCTCCATCTTTGAAGTAGATCGCAGCGTCCTTAACGTTTGCTGTTGCCATATCTGAATGTAGTCCAGCAAGCTTTGCATAAGATGATGCAGGTGCTGAATTTTTTACATAATTTGATACAGATTTTGTAAAATAGCTCCCGATGCTTGATAAATATTTACTTTTTGACATAGTAATTCTCTGTTATTTAAAATAAATTAATAATTTGTGTGGTTATTATATATTAATATTTATTAACTGTCAAGAGGTGTAGTATAAAAAATATATATTCTTATTTGAGATGGGAGTTAATTTAATCTATATTGTCAAACATATTGACATAATTATGTTTGGTTAATTTTGATAGGGCAAAGAATAAAATTCCAAGTTGCACGAGAAAATAAAATAAAACAAAAGCTACCATTTGAGTGTGTTTCCATACAAGCATGCAGAAAAATGGTGTAGTAGATGAAAAAAGCATGCTGCCTATTGACCTTGATAGGCTATATAGTCTCATTCTTACATTAATAGGAAACAAAGATTGTACTAAAATTGTACATGGAATGGTAAAAAATGGCACTACAAATACTAACATTCTATGGAAAAACACTGAAAATATATCTAGCTCTAACATAAATTCCATAAATAATACCACAAAAATTGCAGTCATTAAAGCTACGCTTGCTTGCATTATTACGTTTACCCTGTCTGCTACGTAGCCAGATAAAATACAAGCGCATCCATATATTGAGATTAAGATGATATTACTTGAGCTTGCGCTTTCAATGTTCATAAAATTAGTAAATTTTGCTATAAAGGCGCTTAAGAAAATAATCAAGAAGTGGTAGCTACCTCCAATCATTCCGTTTACTATAATCGATAGGCAAAACTTAATTCGGTATTTTTTTATAATTTTCCATGTTCCATCATATTCATGTGCTTTTACTTTGGATGTTTGTTTAAAAAAATCTTTGTTTTCTCTGAATAAACCCCTCATTAAAACGACGCAAATACCAAATATTCCGCCAAGAGCGAAATTCATTCGCCATAAAAGTTCTGCATTCTCAGAGCTTATTGCAAAATAATACAATATAGATGCAATTAAAACACCTATTTGCGAAGAGAAGGATACTAATCCAGCTGCAAAATGGCGATGTTTTTTGCTGATTTTTTCAGATACATATAATTTTATTGCGTCAACTTCTCCAGCTAAGCTAAGTAAGAACAGCATTCTTAAAAAAATTAACGCTGTAACTGAAAAAAAGCCTGCATATTCATAGTTTGGTATTAAGGCAATAAAAAAAGTAGAAATAGCTGCGAGTATTGTGGCTATTTTGACGCTTGCTATGCGCCCCATTTTATCACCAATTTTACCAAATATTATGGAGCCAAAAGGTTTTGCAGTAACTGATAAAGCAAATAAAGCAAAGAAAGCAAACATTTTTTCTGAATCGTCAGCGCCTGGCATAAAATGCATTGCTAAAACTGATGCAGACAGGCCGAATAAAGCATAATCATAATATCGCACAATAGTTGCAAAAAATGCTATCATGTAAGGGCTGTAGTAATTATTTTTCATGTATCTTCAAGTTACTAATTGCATATTGTTGCCTTAAGTGCTAGAATATTTGGTAATTCTTTAGTTCAAAAGGTAATTTGGCTATATAAACAGAACTTGCAGCAATTTGCAATCAAATTAAATATAAAAAAAATTAATGATAGGTAAATTAAAAGGCGTAATTGAATATGTGGGCGAAAATAATTGCATAATAGATGTTGCAGGCGTTGGCTATAATGTATTTTGCTCTAGTAAAACTTTAATGAATTTAAGTGTAGGCGAAGCGTGCTCTATGCTAATAGAGACGCATGTAAGAGAAGATCATATTCATTTATATGGTTTTATGTCAGAAGAAGAAAAGGTCGCTTTTGGCATATTACAATCAGTAAAAGGTGTTGGTACACGCATGGCACTTGCAGTGCTTTCTGCGCTCAGTCCAGCGGAGATTCAAAGCGCTCTTCAAATGCAGGATACAACTGCTTTTAATATGGTTTCCGGCGTTGGAAAAAAGCTTGCTGAACGTATTATTACTGAGCTTAAAGACAAAACTATTTCAACAGTGCAGATAAATGTTAGTAATTCTGAGTTTAAATCCGTATCTTCTGCATCCTCTGATAAAGGCGATGCAATAACCGCTCTTACTCAGCTTGGTGTATCTAAAGCGGATGCAGAAAATAGGGTAAATAGGGTGCTTAGTAAAAATCCAAATTCAGATTTAGGAGAAATTATTAGGTTGGCATTACAAAATTAATGAGGTGTTTGTAAATTCATGAGTACAGAAATTTTATCTAAAGATAAGTTAGATTCAGATAATGAATCCAATTTACGTCCTAATTTATTAAATGAATTTGTTGGCCAAGAGCATATCAAATCTAATTTAAATATATTTATTCAAGCTGCAAAAAATAGGCAAGAAGCACTCGATCATACTTTGTTTTATGGTCCACCAGGTCTTGGGAAGACTTCGCTTGCAAATATAGTATCCAAAGAGATGGGGGTTAATTTTAAATCAAGCTCTGGCCCTGCCTTGTCAAAAGGGGCGGATCTTGCAGCAATACTTACTAATTTACAAGAAAACGATGTCTTGTTTATAGACGAGATTCACAGACTAAATACTAATATTGAGGAAATTCTTTATTCTGCTATGGAGGATTTTGCCCTTGATATTATAATAGGTGAAGGTCCAGCTGCACGCTCTGTCAGAATAGATTTGCCAAAATTTACCTTGATAGGAGCCACAACGAGACTAGGTTTGCTCAGTAACCCTTTGCGCGATAGGTTTGGTATACCGCTGCGTTTAAAATTTTATAATACTGAGGAATTAGTCCAAGTAATAACAAGGGCAGCGTCATTGCTTAATTGTGCAATTAATCCAAATGGTGCAAAGGAAATTGCGCAAAGGTCAAGAGGTACGCCAAGAATAGCTCTAAGATTGCTTAAAAGAGTGCGTGATTTTGCAACAGTTGCAGGTGCGGGCGTTATTGATGCAGCAATTGCAGACAGTTCTCTAAATAGGCTAGAAGTAGATAAAGCTGGGCTTGATAGTAATGATTTTAGGTACTTAAGATTTATTGCAAATAGCTACAATGGTGGCCCGGTTGGAGTTGAAACTATAGCTGCTGCGCTTTCCGAGCAAAGGGATGCAATAGAGGAGGCGATTGAGCCGTACTTAATTCAGATTGGGCTTTTACAACGAACTCCGCGCGGACGGATGATTACAAAACAAGCATTTGATCATTTAGGGATGGAATTGCCTAAAATAGCTAAAAAAGATCAAAAAGAATTATTTGATTTTAAATAGATATAAATATATTAAATAAATAATATTTTTTAAGGAATCCATCTGTTTTTAAAAGTTTTGCCTAAATTTTTACTTCAAGCGCTTGACATTACGTGGCTGTACAGTTATAATTGGGGCATATATACAAATAACGTACAAAATTTTAGTAGAATGACTTTTTCAAAATTCTTAGATCCAAAAAATGATGTTGCTTTTA
>JAHDEH010000012.1 GCA_020628955.1 Alphaproteobacteria bacterium | reverse complement strand
TATCATGTAGGTATTTATGGTTTCAGAGCAAAATCGCTTAGTAAATTTGTTGCTATGGACGCCAGTCAAAATGAACAACACGAAAAGCTGGAGCAACTGAGGGCAATTGATAATGGCATGAGTATTGGCGTGGTTATGTGCAACGAAATACCAATTTCAGTAGACACAAAAGAAGATCTAGAAAAAGCAATTATATATAATGACAGAAAAAATTCATAAATCATTACATAAGCATATTAAATCAAAGCATTATTTACAAATATGCAAAATTCTTACGCAAGAAAATGGAAAAGCACGGCTTGTGGGCGGCGCGGTGCGTGATGCATTGCTAGGTGTAAAATCCAAAGATATTGATATCGCCACAACTCTCTTGCCTGAGGATGTAATTAATATACTTGCCCGTAATAATATTAAAGCCATTCCAACAGGCATAAAATTTGGCACAGTTACTGCGCTTATTAAAGGCGAATCTTTTGAAATCACAACCCTCAGGAAAGATTTAAAATGCGATGGCAGGCATGCAGAAATAAAATATAGCACCGATTTTAAAGAAGACGCTATGCGGCGTGACTTTACTATTAATGCGCTTAGCTATTGCCCGCAAAGTGAGTGTATATACGATTATACTAACGGCATTGATGATCTACACAATAAAAAAGTACGTTTTATTGGCCAACCAATTTTGCGCATTGAAGAAGACTATTTACGGATATTGCGTTTCTTTCGTTTTTCTATGCGCTATGCAAACTCCACAGATGTTGATGGGCTTGCTGCATGCAAAGCACACAAAAATGGCATTGATTTACTTTCTAAAGAAAGAATAAAAAATGAACTTGATGGGATTATTGGCCAGCAAAATTCATATGAATGCATCAGAAATATGTATGATGCAGAAATTTTGCAAATGACTATGCAAGCGCACAAAAAAGCACTTGATATATATTTGCAATTATGTTTCATTGCAAAACAATTTAAAATTAAAATTTTTAAAAATGCAGGATATGCAGCTCTGTTGACGAGCAAAGATAATGTAAATGAGCAAGAGTTGGTTGAATTAAAATTTCCACGCCGCAGCGCAAGAATTATTTGCGATATGGCCAAATCAAGTAAATTATCTATAAAAGAGCAGCAACATTGGCTTAAAAGTAAATGGCTTGAAAGCGATTTTTATCTGCAATATTTCATTTATCTAGCTGCTTATGCATCATCAGACATGCAACATCAGCACAAAGAAGATATTATTAAATTATATAAAACATTGCTAAAACAAGAAAAACCTACATTTCCAATTAAAAGCTGTGACTTGATAGAAATTGGGTATAGTGGTAAACAACTTGGCGAAACTATTAATAAATTGCGAAATAAATGGATTGATAGCGACTTCGCTCTAGACAAACAAAAATTATTAGATACATTATGACCAAAAAAAAATTAATTAAAATATTAGCTCAAATATTAATTGTGCTAACTACACATTTTACCATATTATTTACAAATGCTATTGCTAAAGGCAAACCAAAAATCATCGCAAGTACAAGCGCTGTTGCTGCGATTATTGGGCAAATAGCCCATGATGTTGCAGATATCGAAATAATTGATACACAAAAAAGCTGCCCACATCATTACCATTTAAAACCTAGTGATTTGAGAAAGATCCGAAATGCAGATCTTCTGATTTATATTGATGATAAGTTTGATAGTTTTATGCAAAAATTAGCTAGAAAATTTGATGGTAAAGTAATAAAAATTAGTGGTTATGAGGATGTTAATTTTAACGATGCAGCCAACCGTCAAAATTTTCATTTCTGGCTTGACTTAAATATAACATCAAACGTGCAAAAAAATATTGCTACGGATTTAATTGATTTATATCCAGCTTATGAAAAGCAAATTACTAAAAACTTAAATAATGCAGAGATTATTAGAAAAAAATTAGCTTCTAAAAAAGAAAAAATAATCAAATCTTTGCCAAATTCTGTGCTATTTGGCAATAGTTTGAAACATTTATTTTCTGGCAAAAATGCTAATATATTTAACAATAAAAATATTCAAAATTCTAGCCTAAAAAGCTTTCAAGAGGCTATGGCTTTAATAGAAACAAATGAAGTAAAACTAATTATTTTAAACACCAACCAATTGGCAAAGCGCTATACAAAGTTTAATACAAATATTATTTATCTAGAAACAGAAAACTGGGTGCAAACTAAGCAAAGCAACTACAAGAACCTATACGTTGAATCATATCAGAAAATTTTAAACGTTTTAAAAAATCAATATTAATTTAACATGAGTGTAAAAAATATCTTGTAAACCATAACGTTATGGTTCATAGTTTACGCATGGAATACATTAAATTAAGATGAACTAGAAAAACTTTATACTTAAACTTAAATTCACTATATCCCCTATTCTTTCGAGAAAATTGACACAAGCACCACACTAATCAAGAAATTTCTTATTATTCGCGCGGTAATTGCATTTATTAATAGTTTTTTATTTTTAAAGGGTATACAATTATTGTAAATGTAATTAAAAAAGAGTGTTGTAATGAAGATAGGTATTTTGTCGCGTAATAAGAATTTATATTCTACAAGTCAGCTTGTAAAAGCCGCCAAGAAGCATGGTCATGAAGTTAAAGTGATTGATCCATTAAAATGCTATATGAATATCACAGATAATCACCCAGATGTTCATTACAAAACATGCTCTATTCAGGAAAAGCTTGAATTTGATGCAGTAATACCAAGGATTGGAGCATCTATTACATCTTACGGCGCGGCTGTGCTTCGTCAATTCGAAGTTGCAGGAGTTTATGTTCCAAATGGTTCTGTTGCAATTACTCGCTCGCGTGACAAGCTACGAGCACATCAATTGCTTGCTAGAAAAAATGTAGGTATACCTGTTACAAGCTATGCGCACTCTGCGAATGCTACAAAGAATTTGATAGAGTCTGTTGGCGGGGCTCCGCTGATAGTAAAAGTAACAGAAAGCACACAAGGTAAAGGCGTGCTGCTTGCTGAAACAACCAAGGCTGCGGAGAGTTTGATTAATGCATTCCTGGATATGCATGCAGATTTTTTGGTGCAGGAATTTATTGAAGAGTCAGGAGGTAGCGACATTCGCTGCTTTGTAATTGGTGAGAGAGTAGTGGCGGCAATGAAACGACAAGGCCCAAAAGGAGAATTTCGTTCCAATTTACATGTTGGCGGAACAGCTGAAATTGTTAAGATCACGCCAGAGGAGCGAGCAATAGCGACAAGCGCTGCGAAGGTGCTTGGCCTTAAGGTTGCTGGTGTTGATCTAGTCCGCTCGAACAGAGGGCCACTTGTGCTTGAGGTGAATTCTTCGCCTGGCCTTGAAGGCATTGAAACTTCGACAGGTATTGATGTTGCAGGCTCTATCATTGAATTTATAGAAAAAGATATTCAAAAAACTTCAAAAAATACTATTTTTATGAAAGGCTAATAGCATGAATAAAGACCCAGATATATTAGAAATAAATGGTATAGAAATAAAAAGAGGCGAAAGGAAGTCGCTAGAAATTATAGTTGCCAGATTATTCGATACTACAGATATGAAAATACCTGTTAAAGTTATAAGAGGCAAAGAGCCAGGCCCCGTTATTTTTATATCAGCTGCCATTCATGGCGACGAAATCAATGGTACAGAGGTAATAAGGCGCTTGATATCCCGCAAAAAAATATTATCCAAATTAAAAGGCACTATAATTGCAGTGCCTATTGTCAATGTATTTGGATTTAACCGTAATGTGCGTTATCTACCAGATAGGCGAGACTTAAACAGAGTTTTTCCAGGATCAAAAGACGGCTCTCTTGCCAGTCAAATTGCTTATAAATTTATCAATGAGATAGTTGCTAAATGTGATTACGGCGTTGATTTACACACTGGCAGTGCGCATAGATATAATTATCCGCAGATCAGAGCGCATATGACTAGTCAGACACTGAAAGATTTAGCTGGCACTTTTGCCATGCCAGTAGTTATCAACTCAAAAACACGTGAGGGGTCTCTTCGTCAGGCGGCAAAAGATATTGGCGTGAAAGTAATATTATTCGAAGGTGGCGAGGCGAATCGCTATGATGAGCGAATAATCCGGCCTGCTGAAAAGGGAGTTTTTGCTTTTATGAATAAATTAGGTATGCTTAATGATGATATTGTTCAGTCAAAATTACCTGCCAAAAAAACAAGTATATATGCATCTTCTAGCCACTGGATAAGAGCAACTCACAGCGGTTCTATGATTGCCAAGAAACATACAGGCAATAAGGTCAAGGCTGGCGATTTACTGGGAGTTATTTCTGACCCACTTGGCACAGAAAAGCATTTTATTAAAGCTAAAAAAGATGGCATTATTGTGGGTATGACACTGCTACCTCTTGTTAATAATGGTGATGCTTTATTTCATATTGCGGTCTTTGACCCTAAAAATAAACAAAATAAAAAGGCGCGCAAATGAGTAGAAAAAAAACCAAACCATTAATTGGTTGGCGCGAGTGGGCGAGCATGACTGAGCTTATGGTACCTCTTATTAAAGTAAAAATAGATACAGGGGCTAAAACATCTGCCCTCCATGCCCAGAATATCAAAATAGTTAAAGAGAATAATAAGGAAATTGCTGAATTTGTTATATATCCTCTGCAAAATAATAATAAGATTTTGAAAAAATCAAGAGCAGAAATAGTTGATATGCGCAGCGTGAAAAGCTCAAACGGCCAGAAACAAGAACGCCTTGTAATCAGAACAGCTGTGAAAATTGGAGAAGTTACTTGGGATATCGATGTCACCCTTACTAACCGAGACATAATGCATCACAGAATGCTGCTTGGCAGAGATGCTATGAAAGATTTTCTAGTTGACCCATCTAAATCTTTTTGTCAAGGAGTCATGTCCTCTGAAGAGGTTAAGGTTTTATATGAAACAAATGTTTTTATTTAACTCACTACTCCATATGCTATTTCTGAGTTAATTAGGTTTATTACTTGAATTATGACCAGTTATTTTTTTAAATTTTTCATAATTTGCAGGTCAGATACAGAATTATTTTCTGTCTCTTTTAAGTATGATAAAGCCAGCTTTAAGGTTTTGCTGGTAAATTCTTCACTGAGTTCTTTTGATGCGCGCACTTTAGCATTTTCAATAGACAGATGCGCAGTTTTTTCCATACGCTCTAGCATCAACTCTATTTCTTTGCTACGCGAACTGACCATTCTGTCAGTGCTTTCTTGAGCATTTTTTAGTAATTGCTGCTTTTTTTCTTCCAGAGAATCGATTTCTTGCTGCGCTTGTTTTAGCAAAGCGGCTGCATCTTTTTTTAGCGCTTCTGCTTCTTCGAGTTGCAGTTTTATATCATTTATTTTGCTATTTAGTGCATTATTAATTGCTTTTTTTATTGGCCTATATGCAATATATACAAAAACAACAAAGCATATTGCAATAACAAAACTTTCATCAAAATGCATTATTTTTGCCCCATGTATAATTTATTTAATATGTTTTTATCTGCTGCTTTACCAGTAATTTTTTCTATTATAAGCATAGAGCTATTCAATATATATTCTTCTTCCTGCGCATGAAAATCGCTTTGCATATTGTGCAAATATTGTTCAGATTTTGTTTGCTTGCCTGATATATTTACAGATATTTGTTGCTTTTGATTCGAAAATTCCTGATCTAATTTATCAAGCATTTCTTTTTGCATTTTGCTTGCTGATTCATTTATTTCTTCTAGCTGAGATACAAAATCTTTTTGCATAGATTCTGCTTTATCTTTATTTTCTTTTGCTGACTTTATATTATCTTCGATAAATTTATCACGATGGGATAATATATTCTCAGCCTTTGGGGCAATATATTTGCTAACTATAATATATAATATACTAAATACTAAACATAGCCAAAAAAGCTGAGAAGCAAAACTGTTAATGTCAAATTGAGGCATTAAATAACCCTATATATTCAGTTTATGCAAAAATTAATATCATTGCAATAACAAAGGCAAATAAGCCCATTGCCTCTGCAAGTCCTGCTCCGATAATAGCCATTCTCTGCAATTGATCAGATGCAGATGGGTTGCGAGCAATAGCGCTTAGTAGTGAGCTGAATATATTACCAACGCCAATTGCAGAACCAAGCATTGCAAATGCCATAAATGCAACACCAATATATTTTAAAGCTTCCATTTCCATAATTTTTCTCCTTATTTTAATTAATAAAAACACCTTAAATATGCTATCTCAAATCCACCAGCTTTAAGGTAAGTTATAACTGCACTAAATAATTTAGTGCAAGTTAATTGCATCGTTTAAGTACACACAAGATAATATTGCGAAAATATAAGCTTGTAGTAGCGCAACGAATATTTCAAATCCAATTAATATTACTATAAGAGGCAGCGGTAAAAATTTCAAGTAAATTGCTAAAGAAATCACAAATCCTGCCATAACTTTTAATAATACATGTCCGGCAACCATGTTTGCAGCAAGACGAAGCGACAGACTAACTGGTTTTGCAAGATATGCAAAAAATTCAATAATAACCATAAGAGGGGCAAGCCATAGCGGAGTCCCCGCTGGTAAAAATAGCGATAGAAAATGCATGCCATGAATATAAAAACCAACTACAGTAACAATCAAAAACACTACCATTGCAAGGGCAAATGTAACCGCGATATGGCTAGTAACTGTGAAGCTATATGGAAGCATGCCAAATAAGTTACAAAATAATATAAAAATAAATATAGAAAAAACAAAAGGTGTGAATTTTTTCCCTTTACTTCCAATATTTTGATCTATCATGCTTGTTATTGTGGTATATAACAACTCCCCAGCCATCTGCATTTTGGTAGGTACTAGTTTTTTACTTCTAAATGCCATGCAAAAAAATACAACAGAGAATAAAAGCGAAAATATCATAAATAAACTGGAGTTAGTCATGCTGACATCATAACCAAAAAGCTCCATGTTAATTATGGGCTTTATTTTAAATTGATCTAGCGGGCTATGCTTCATTGCTATTATTTCCTTTAAAATTTTTATGCCAAATTGCTTTAAAAGCTGCAAACATCGCAAATATCATACAAATGATTATAAATAATGGTGCAGTTGCAAACATTTTATCTAGCATAAAGCCAACAAAAAGGCCTGCTATAATACCAGCAACCAGCTCAACAGCTATACTAAAAACTAGATTATAGCTTTTCTTATTTCTTTGTTCATTGTGCGACTTTTTTTTCAGCTTGTCAATTCTATATTGAATTTGCTGTGCTTTTTGTTTTATTTTCATTTAAAATAGCATCTATTTCCTTTGATATATCCTTTACGCTATATGATTTTTTATGGTGTTTGCCATTAATAACGAAAGTTGGAGTACCAACAAAACCAGGTTCTGCTGTAATTTTAGAGCTTTTAATTCTAAGCGAATCAATTAAATCTTTGTCATTCAAACATTTTGCAAATTGCTCAGCACTCACCCCCCCTAGCATGCCAATGTTAGTAAGTAAATCTTTGTATTTTTTACTAAAAGCCCAAGAGGATTGCTTACTTAATAAAACCTCAACAAATTGGCTATATTTGTCCATATCTCCAGAACATTTTGCAAGCACGGCAGCATCAAAATCTTGTTTATTGCCTATAAAAATCCTACTTACATAAGCAATTTTGCCAGTATCTATATATTTCTTTTTGATTTTTGGAAACATTCTTTTATGAAAAGTATCGCAATGTGGGCAAGTTGGAGAAAAATATTCTACCATAACTACTGAAGCATTTCTATTACCATACACTACATCATCATCCATAATGGCATGAATATCTTCGCCATCCTTGATTCTCCTTAGCTTATGCAGTTCATAATTCAATTTAGGCTTAACGGCTTCTTCTTTAGTATCGTTATTATTTTTTATAGCACTCGGTAATTTTTTATAATATTTATATGAAAATACTAAAATCAGTACAACAATAATTGATAATATATTTTTAAGCATAATATTTATTTTTAATTAATTTTTTCTTAATCTGTCAGAATCTTAAACTCTATCATAGATAATAATTAATCCAAAGAAAACAAAAATCAACACGCTAGTATCAATTTTTTTATTTTTTTAGTTGCTTATTGCGCACAGATCAAAAGTTAATTTACTTAATTATACTTTAAATTTATTGACGAAGCAAATTTAAATGAGTTACAATTAACACTATTGTATATTTAATTGAAAGTTTAAGCGAGAATTGACTAAGTGAATACTATATACGGGTAGTTCAAGCGAGACAATGAAACTGCATAAACGGAAGTTAAATTTACAATACAATGAAAAAATGTAAAGCTTTTAACTTAAAACCTAAGGAGAAAATTATGTCTAGACTAGTAACATTAGCTGCAGTTGCACTATTTTTAACTGCATGTAACAACATGTATGATACACATCATGGTAAACATAGCCACCCTGAAAAGGCAGCTACTAACAGTGCAAAAGCACATGTAAATCATGCAGGAAAAGCTTCTGTATCAAACTACATGAAGAAATAATAATATAATTTCTTCATAAAATGATTATGCATGTGGTGAGACGATTATTTCACCATCATGCATTTTTATTTTTACCTCCTTTTCTTGCTCTATGTCTTTCATAGAAGACATTGCTTCATCACTTGAGTTTTTAACAATAGCATAGCCTCTTTTTAGAGTTTTTTGATAATCTAGGCTAGCTAGAATTTTGCTATTAATTTCTAAGTCGTGCTCGGCTCTTGCAAATATATTATATTGTTTAGATAAAAAATTATCAGCTAGGTTTTTATATTCCAAATATTTATATTTTAGCAATTTTTTTGGAGCTATTTTGTGCGTTTGATAATTATCAATATTATTACGCCTCTCATTTACAACTGAGTTAATTAAATTTTCCAGCTTAAACTGCTCATTGTCTAGTTTTTGAGAATAGAAATCTAGTTTATTTGCAAAGTGCTGCAATTCTGATGTGACTCCTCTGAGAGATTGCACAGAGTACTTCAGATCATCTGAAGTTTTTTGCAAAGATTTATTATATAATAAATTTAAAGTATATCTAAGGTCATTCAACACTGGAGAGGAAAATTCCGCAGCTGCTGTAGGGGTTGGAGCTCTTAGGTCTGCAACCAGATCTAGTAATGTGTAGTCTGTTTCGTGCCCAACTGCAGAGATTATAGGAATTTTGGATTTGTGTGCCGCCCTGACTACTATTTCCTCGTTAAATGACCATAAATCTTCAATTGATCCACCACCTCTGGCAACTATAAGCAAGTCAGGTTTTTCATCACCACCCATATTATTAAAACCATTTATTGCATTTGTTACCTCTGAGGCAGAAGATTCCCCTTGAACACTAACTGGCCAGATAATTAAATGAGCAGGAAATCTATCAGATATGCGGTGAATAATATCTTTGATTACAGCGCCAGAAATCGAAGTGATTATACCAATTTTGCCAGGCAAGAATGGAATTTTTTGTTTAATTGATTTGTCAAATAACCCTTCTGCTTGAAATGCTTTTCTCCGCTCAGTCAGAATTTGCATAAACGCACCTGTGCCGTGAGGTTCTATATGCTCTACTGAAATTTGATATTTCGACTGTCCAGCATAAGCAGTCACCTTTCCCGTGACCACAACTTCTAATCCTTCGGATAATTTAAAATTTATTTTACCAAGTACTCCGCGCCAGCAAATTGCTGCCATGACTGCTGATTGATCCTTAAGTGAAAAATATCCATGGCCGGATGTGGCAATCTTTAAACCAGAAATTTCCCCTTTAATCCTTACGCGATTAAAGTTTGCCTCTAACAATGATTTTATCTGATTTGAGATTTCAGATACAGAAAATTCGATTTTCTCTATATTATTTTGTAACATGCTGTATAATCATAAAATATTTTATTTTCAATATAACTAAAATTTAGATTAAATGCAGAGTTTTTGCAAATTATTATTGATATTTTTTATCACATTAACAAGCAACGCGCAATATATTTACGCCTCAAGCAAAGCAGATATAAAAGCTGACAGCATTCAATATGATGCAAATCAAGATATTGTTATTGCCACTGGTAATGTGTATATAAAGATGGAAAATTACGTCTTAAGCGCAGATAAAGTAACTTACGAGCTTACAACAGATACAGCGTTTGCAGAAGGGCATGCTGTCATCACAGATGCTGACGGCAAAGTTGCCCACGGCCGTTTAATTATATTTAAAGACAAATTTAAGCGCGGAGTAATAGCTGGCTTTGCTGGCAAGCTAGGCTCTGGGTCTGTGGTTGCTGCAAGAATTGCAAGGCGCCTTGGAGAAAAGGAGCTAGAGCTAGACAGAGCGGTTTTTACTCCATGCGACATGAGTTGCAATCAAATACCGCTTTGGCAAATTAATGCACGAAATACTAATATTAACTATGCAAAAGAAAAAATAACACATAAACATGTATTTTTTGAAATATACGGAGTTCCGTTTGCATATTTACCATATTTTGCTCATCCAACACCAAATGCAAAGGCGAAATCAGGCCTTCTTAGACCCAAAATTAAAGAAGATAATGTGATGTTGCCATTTTATTTTTATATAAAAGATAATATGGATTTCACCATAAGTCCAAGAGTTGGTAATAGCTATACAATTATGGAAGGAGAATTTAGGCATAAATTACCAAATGGCGAGTATAGTTTTACAGGCAGCATAGGAAACCCAGAACTTGAAAAACCAGACTACCCTAATAAATTATATTCAGATAGATATTATTTATTTTCTACAGGAAATTTCAAAAGAAATGATATTAAATATGGATTTGACTTAAAACGCGCTTCAGATAAAGCCTATTTAACTAATTATCATAGAAAATTAAACTCAAGCTTAACCTCAAAACTATATGCATATAAAGTAAATGGAAGAGATTATTTTTCGATAGAAGCATTGTATTTTCAGGATTTACGCTCTGGTAATTATCCAGTTCCTTTAATCTTACCAAGCATCAGGACGCAGAATATATTTGCACTAGATAATGACGAATCGCTTCTGTTTAATTTAAGAAGTAATAGCATGATCTATAAAGATGAAAATGATCTGCAAATCGCCAGAACTTCTTTTGATAAAGAAATTGCGCTGCATCATATTACTAATTTGGGCCATATATTTGAATTTGCAGCATCAAATAGAAGTGATTTGTATTTGGTTAGCTATATAGATGCAAATAGCAAAAAAGAAATAGATCGCGTTTGGTACCGCAATATTCCCGAAGCAAAAGTAAAGTGGAGATATCCTTTGCAGAGCAACTTGGGCAAATATTCTGCTATCAAAATAGAACCAACTGCAATGTTTGTGATGGGGAAAAAATATGAATCTAGATATAAAAAATACTCACTAATTGATGCAACAAGCTATGAATTATCAGAAAATAATATTTTCAATAATAATAGATATAGCGGCCTAGATTTTCATGAATATGGCAACAGGTATAGCTATGGTTTAAATAGTTCAATATTAACTAGGCATTTATATCTAGATTGTTTTATTGGTCAGCTAATTCATCAAAATAATGTAGAAAGAATAAATAATAAAGAATATGTGGGTAGCGTATCTGCAAGCGTTAATAAAAATGCAACTATTTTTTATAGGTTCAGAAAAGATAAAAAGTTAAATCCAATTACCAATGAATATGGATTTAATTTGAATATCAAAAAATTTACTTTAAACGGACTATACACAGAAATGCTTGAAGTGCAGAAAAATTTCCCTAATACTAAAGTACAAAAAGATAGAATATCACAACTTAGTTTAAACGCAAAATATCAAGTTACAGACGCCTTATCTGTGCGTGCAAAAACACAATTTGACCTCTCTAATAGGCCGCATCGTATTTTAACTAGAACTATCGGGGTGACATATCTATTTAATTGTGCTAGTATCGATGCATCTGTCAGTAGTAGCTTTTTGCGAGACAAAAAAAGGGGCATTACTAAAATACAAACAGATACCAGCTTTGTTGTAGGCTTGAAAATTATAAATATGTAGAGGAGCAAACCATTATGAAGAAATTATTTTTTACGCTAATTTTACTATGCGCTAATTTATCATACGCAAAATTACCAGATATTGTTGCACTGGTTAATGATGCACCAATCACCAAATATGATTTTCAAGACAGAAAAAAAATGCTTGCTGCGCTTAATAATGTAGATGCATCTGACCCGGCAATTGCAAAAAAATTAAATCACAGCGCCCTAGAGGGTTTAATTATGCAAGAATTATTATTTCAGCATGCGGAATCTACTGAGCACAAAATAGAAAAAAAACAAATAGATATGAGTATTAAAACTATTGAAAAACAAAATGGGATGCCAGAAGATTATATGAGATCTTTTTTTCAAGAACATAATATAAACATGAAGAGTTTTAGAAATCAGATCAAAGGCGAAATTATAAAGCAAAAAATATTACAGTCTCTTGCAAATTCTGTAGATGTTGCTAATTCTGAATTAAGTTTTGCAAAAATTAATACTAAGTCTATAGATTTTGCAGTAGAAGCATTTTTATTTAGCTCTAAGGAAATAAATAAAAACGTCAAATATAAAATGCAAAAATTGCAAAAACGCATGAATTGCGACAAAGCAATTAAATATATTGCAGAAGATTTTATAGAAAAAGAAGATATTCAAGGATCGCTTCGTAAAATGCCAAGTAAAATACAATCTGTGATTATGGATACTAAGGCAGGTAAAACTAGCCCTTTATTCAAAGATATGGATGGATATAAATTTATTGTAGTCTGCAAAAAATCTACTCTATCTAAAGAAAAAGATATTGACCAAATCAAAAATTTTCTATCTCATAAAAAGCATTCTCAATCAACAGTGCAGTTTATGAAAAAACTAAAGTCAAAGGCTTACATCAAAAGAATGCTGTAAAGATATAATGAATCTACCTTCAATTGCTGCACTTGCTGGCAAGCATGGAATCAAGCCACTGAAAAAATATGGTCAAAATTTTATTTTTGACGAGAGCTTGTGTGATAAAATAGTGAAATATTCACAAATATCATCCACCTCATATGCGCTAGAGATTGGGCCAGGACCAGCTGGACTTACCAGGTCTATATTAAAAGCAGGACCTGAAGAGCTAGATGTTGTCGAAACTGACGAGCGATGCTTACCACTTCTTGAAGAAATAAAGGAAACATACAGTAATCTTAATATACACCATAAAGATGCTTTAAAACTTGAACTAAAAGATATTAATGCAAACGTTCAGCTAGATATTATTTCTAATCTGCCATATAATATTGGTACTCCTCTTGTCTTGAGATGGTTAAAGCAGGTTGAACACGTAAATAGCATGACCTTGATGCTGCAAAAAGAAGTTGTGGATAGAATAATTGCAAAACCGAATAATAAAAATTATGGTAGATTATCTATTATTTGCCAAGCAATTTGCAACGTAGAAAAATGCTTTGATGTAAGCCCAAATGCATTTTATCCAAAGCCAAAAATTTGGTCATCCATAGTGCGGATGACTCCAAAATCAATACAACCTGATAATAAAATAATAAATGAGCTAGAGCAAATTACTCATGCAGCCTTTATTGCGCGCAGAAAAATGATCAAATCATCTCTGAAAAATTTACATCAAAATATAGACGAGATATTAGCGTCACTTAACCTAGACCCTGCTATGAGGGCAGAAAATTTATCTGTAAATCAATATATATCATTGGCTAAAATTTTGATGCAAAATTAATTAATATAAATATATTATAATTTTTTTCTTGACTAATTTAACTAAAAAATTTATTATCTCGATTTAGACTTTGAAAGCTAACTATATAAACAATAAATCTAGCTATATTGCTTTGATTTTAAGTTTATAAGTTTGCATCCAAAACCAGAAACATAACTTAAAATAGAAAAAATTATGGGAAAAGCAAAAATAGCATCCAAAAATAACCCTGAAGGCAGAGGCCAAGCCAAAAGTTATTTCCACAATGGCAAAAAAATCAAACCAGTTAAACTAATCACTAGCAAGCAGTCATTTTTTGCTGCAGAATATGATGATTCAGGTGAATTAGTTATGGATCAAAATAACAACCCACTTCCATGGGGCAGTGCAAAAAATCTAGGATAAATTAAGGCAAAAAAAAGGGAACATATGAAACCTTCACAGGAATTACTTAACATAGTTTCTTGCCCTGTTTCAGGCGAAAAACTTGAATATAACGAACAACATAATGTGGTATTCAGCAAAAAGGCAGATATCTATTACCCTGTAATGGACGGAATACCATTGCTATTAGAAAAAGAAGCAAAAAAAATTAGCGCTTCTGGTTTAGAGCTGGAAAGTGCTCCAGAGACTGTTTAAAATAAAATATTGAATATTTAATTAGCGTTCCGAGCGAGAATAACGAGCGAACACTATTGCAAGTTCAACGAACTCAAGCAATGGCCCGCCGCCCGAAGTTCATAGAACATAGGGTGGAGGAGAGGAAGGGATAGGCTTGTCAGCCCTTCGCCTCTTGGCAAGAGGCTCAGCTGCAACCCCTCTTCTTCGGGCTCTAATCCTTTCATACTATTCCTTTTACATCAAGAAATTCATACCGACAAGGTACGCTTCGCTTTTCTCCTTGCGGTGCGAAATACATTTATAATGTCAAAATAATTATATATTTGATGCTATAGCCTCAACTGCGCCAAGGCTTCTTGAGGCGCTCCTAGTTTCTAATTCACTTCTGGCCTGTGCGCGTAAGTTCAAAGAACGCAAGCAGTGGCCCGCCGCCCGAAGCTCAAAGAGCATAGGGTGGAGGAGAGGAAGGGATTCGAACCCTCGACACGATTGCTCGTGAACACGCTTTCCAGGCGGGCGCCTTAAACCACTCGGCCACCTCTCCATTAATAGGAATTCGTGATTATAGACTATGTTTATTAATTTTTCAAGCAACTTATGACCATTTACAGTGTATTTTTTATACATTCCAAATATCTATAATTCAACAGCTATGGGTGCCCGTTTATCACACTTATAAATGAAGGAAAGGAAAAATAGCCTAGCACAGGGGTAGCATTAATTTCTATATATAAATTAAATGTCGCCTGCGCGAGAATTAGCTAAGTAAATACTATATAATAGTTCAAGGCAAGGCAATGACCCCGCATAAACGCTAGTTAAATTTACAATAAACGTCATTGCAAATCCGTGAAAGATGCATTGCCGTGGCAATCTTGCAAGTCAAAACACAGACTCCTGAGGCCACCTGCGACAATACATAGCAACGTAGCAATTATTTTAAATTTAATAATTAGCCAATTTGTTTAGCCATCCTTTTTCTTTCATTAGGATCAAGATATCTTTTTCTAAGGCGTATAGATTGCGGAGTTACCTCTACAAGTTCATCATCTTGAATATATGCAATTGCTTGCTCAAGGCTCATCAGACGTGGCGGGGAAAGCTTTATTGCCTCGTCCTTACCACTAGCACGAACATTAGATAGCTGCTTTGACTTAATTGGGTTAATTTCCAAATCATTATCTCTATTATGCTCGCCAATAATCATTCCCTTATACAGCGGCACACCAGAACCAATGAACATATCACCGCGATCTTCAAGGTTCCACAAAGCATATGCAACAGAGCTACCATCTTCCATCGAAATTAAAACCCCATTTCTACGCCCCTCAAGTTTTCCACAATATGGGCCGTATGAATGGAATATGCGGCTCATAATACCTGTCCCTCTAGTTTCAGTTAAGAAAGGTCCATGATAGCCAATTAATCCTCTTGACGGAGCAATGAATATCAGTCGAGTTTTACCAGCACCAGTTTCACGCATGTCCTGCATCTGGCCTTTACGTAGATTCATAGACTCTACTACCGAACCAACAAATTCAGAATCAACATCAATTTGCACTTCTTCCATTGGCTCTGTTTTTTGGCCAGTTTCCGGGTCCTCTTTCAGCAGAACAGTCGGGCGGCCAATCGACAGCTCAAACCCTTCTCTTCGCATTGTTTCTATCAAAACGCCAAGCTGCAATTCGCCTCTGCCTGCAACCTCAAATGAATCTGTTTGGTCAGTTGGAGTTATTTTTAGCGCCACATTGCCTTCAGCTTCTCTCTCTAGTCTAGCCTTCAAAACTCGTGAAGTCAGTTTATCACCTTCTTTTCCAGCCAGCGGTGAGTCGTTGATTGAAAAACGCATAGATAAAGTTGGTGGATCTATTGGTTGCGCTGCAAGCGGTTTTTCAAGCTCAGGAGTTGCAATAGTATTTGATACATTGGCTTTTTCAAGGCCCGCTAGTGCGATTATGTCCCCAGCTTTTGCAGACTCTATTGGAAGTCGCTCCAGCCCTTGAAATGATAGCATTTTGGTAATACGTCCATTTTCAACCAAATTACCGTCTCTGTCCATTACTTTTATAGGCATATTTATTTTAGCAGTTCCAGTTTCAACGCGACCTGTTAAAATGCGCCCTAAATAAGAGTCATATTCTCTTGTTGTAACAATCATAGAAAACGGTGAGTCTGTATCAGATTTTGGAGGATTTACATATGACAGGATAATATCAAATAATGCATTAAGATTCTCACGTGGTTGGTCAAGCTCTTTAACTGCCCAGCCGCTTCTGCCTGATGCATAAATAACTGGAAAATCTAGCTGCTCATCTGAAGCTTCTAGTGAAACAAATAAGTCAAATATTTCGTCAAGCACTTCATCGCTTCGGGCATCAGAGCGATCAATTTTATTAATTACAACGATCGGTTTTAGGCCAAGATTAAGCGCCTTGCCTAGCACAAATTTTGTTTGCGGCATTGGTCCCTCTGCAGCATCTACAAGCAATACTACCCCGTCAACCATGCTGAGTATTCGCTCTACCTCGCCGCCAAAGTCAGCATGACCTGGAGTGTCTATTATATTAATTTTAGTATCTTGCCAATTTACTGCAGTACATTTTGCGAGTATGGTAATACCACGCTCTTTCTCAAGGTCGTTTGAGTCCATTGCACGCTCTGCAACAGATTGATTCTCACGGAATGTGCCACTTTGAGCTAGCATGTTATCTATTATAGTAGTTTTACCATGATCTACGTGCGCGATGATGGCGATATTTCTTATTGATGAAGTCATATGTTATTTTTTACTTGCAAGTTAATTGAAGAGACTATAAACTATTTTTACAAATTAGTAAACCATACTTACCAAAATGAACAAAAAAATATCTAAAAATAAAAAAATCAAGAATTATATTCTTGCAGGAATCATCATAAGCGCAATGGCTCTAGTATATTTTGTTACTATAGTTAAGCTTTCGACGTAAGTTATTTTGTTGCGGTGCAACTATCCATCTGTATTACTAGTATATCCCGCTGTGCCTGTCAGCAGCACACCATGTTCAGCATCATTAATAATACCCTGATTAGTTTTATCGCACAATGGCATTGGCTCTTCTTTAGTGTCAGTACAATTATCTTGAAAAAAATCTCTAGAATATTTTAGTGCAGTTAGTTGTGCTTGGCATTTAAGCCTAAAAT
Organism: Alphaproteobacteria bacterium; assembly: GCA_020628955.1. Taxonomy (GTDB): domain Bacteria; phylum Pseudomonadota; class Alphaproteobacteria; order Rickettsiales; family Rickettsiaceae; genus Megaera_A. The sequence continues at coordinate 18,018 of JAHDEH010000012.1, read as the reverse complement.
CCTCGGCATTATCCTGATTTGAGGCTCTTTTGGAAATAACAAGTTGCTGCAATGAATGCAGCTCTAAATAATCTGTTTTTTCTATATTATCAAAATTTATCTTTATTCCGTGCTTTATCAGTGCAGCTATTGTTGCAATTTTATTTTTATAGCCAAATTGATGAATAATACCTTTTGGAGTGTATAATATTTTGTTGTCTATATTATCTGTTTTGGCACCATGTGTTATTAATAAATCCACCATTTTGGCATCGTAATGTATTATTGCATAAAATAAAATATTGTCTTTTTTATTATCACCATAGACCCAATTAGGATCTGCACCTTGTTTAATTAACTCTTCGGCAGCATTAATTTTATTTTTGCCCACTAAACTAAGTAATTGTTGATTTAATTTTGTTTGCCCATGTGAATAGCTGCTTAATTTCTTTTTTAGCAATCTAAACATTATTGCACCTCTTAAAATGTTTGATATTTTTAGTATAAGTATACTTTAAGCTAATTTAATACCCCCTTACTTGAATACAAATAAGAGGGTTATTGCTATAAAATTAAATATGCTAGGATAAATTAACCTTCTATTGCATCAGCATTGCTTGCGTCTGCGCCAGAAAGATCCATATCATCTTCAAGAGGTTCTTCAGCAACATTCTTAGCTTTATCTGCAATTTGTGACATTTTGTTGAAGATGTCATCATCTGCCTTCTTGCTAGTTGCTATTGTAGATTCTGCAATTTCTTCAGCAGCGCTTTCTTCTTTATTTACCGCCTCTTCAGATGCTTTTTTCTGAGCTGCTATTTCCATTGTTTTGATAGCTACGTTGCTGACTTCAATTGCAATATCACGCATATGCTCATTTGTGAACACATCTGGCTTATCTTCAAGTGCTCGCTGAGTTAGATGTGGGTATGTTTTAGCAAACAACTTTATTGGCTCATAGTTTGTAATAACATTATTATGCATCGTTAGCATCATCTTATCTAATATTAGTAATCTTGCAATATTTGCTGCATCATCTATGCTCCCTATATTTTGCCCCAAATAGCCAGAAACAAGAGAGTTGCCTAGTAGTGAATTATCACTCATATAGCTCAAGAGAGTAGTCTCTGCTGATTTGCTCCATGCCCCTGTTTCAATAAGCTTTTCAATTGGACTGAGTACTGTTTTTTCTATTTTTTCAACAATAACAGGAAGCAATACTGATTCTAGATATTTATTATAATCATTATTTTTTTCAATGTAATTTACTACAATGCCTTTAAATTCATTTGCATTTAATAAACAAGATTGTAGCATGTGAGAATCTATAATATATTCCGGGTGATTATTAATTACTGCCGTCACTATCGAAGGAAATTTTTGTGCAAAAATTACTGCAGCTGTTGGGTCTTTACTCTCAGAAAACATAACTCCAATACAAATAGCTTCAAATATTAAGCATAGTTTTTCTGTGTTTTCTCCATGCTTTGCCATATCTTCAGTAACATAAGCACTGACACCTGCTTGCCCTGTAAATTGCATATCGTACCATTTTCCGCGCGCTGCAGCTTCTGATATTTTGTCTAGCGTTGATTGCATAGATTTTCTAAGCTCTATAATTTCCCTTGTTTCAACATTGAATTCCTTGATTGGATCAAATTTAAACTTATCTTCGCTTGTATCTGCTGATTTATTTTGATTTATTAATTCAAGTATTTCTGCTTTCTTTTTTGCTCCAAAAGATCTATAAATAGAAGCTATAAACTTAGCTGCACTATTTTTATCATATTCTGACTTATAACCATTTTTTTCAAAATTTGTAGAATCTGTAAATAATTTGTGTTTGTATGCTTTTGATGCATATTTTAGAACTTCTATTTTAATGTCCTCGTCATCTATATAATTAGCAATATCAGCAGCACGTAAATATGCATTCACTAATACGGCATATTTTTTATATACTCCACTATATTCTATTTTCTCCCTATATTTAATAGATTCTACAGCAAGTTCATAGGCTTCATTTAAAGGCTCATATTCGGTGATAAGATCGTCAATTTCTTGCAGAGGAGATATTTTGGTTTTTACACCATTAGTGATCATTAACTCATTGGCTCCTTCAAATAAATTTAGAGCTTCTGTATATTTTTCATATTTTACTTGCTCTTTTTCGTTATTTTTATTTAGCTCTATAATTGCTTTACCTTTATAAAACATTGCTTCCATTTTTAAAGAAGCATCATCTTTAGTATGAAGAGCATCAAGCTTTTCAATTATGTTTGTTAAAGTTTTTTGCTGAAACTCTGGATCTGTATAAGTAGTAATAAACCTACCACAAAAATCTTTAATACCAACTAGATCCTTAGGTCCTATTTGTAATATTACTTTTTTAATCTCTGTTTGATTAGCGCTATCTAAATATTTAACTAATTGTGATTTTAAATTATTATTTTCTTTACCCATGATCAACTCCTTTCTTTAATTAATTATAAAAATATATTAACACAAATGCACTGTATGCGTTTATATTAATATATAAAGATTATCATAATATCATTAATTAAACAAAGCTAGAGAAAAAATAAATTTATATAAACTAAAAAATTTTATTTACTGTTGTAAAAAGTTAAGTTTTAATAGTTCTCAAAATGCGTCCTGAAGATATATCTAAGGCATGAGTAATTAATTCTTATTTAGTACTTGCTATTGTATATTTAATTAAAGTTTAGGCGAGAATGGTGAGCGAATACTATATATAATAGTCCAGGCAAGACAATGAAACTGCATAAACGGAAGTTAAATTTGCAATATTATGAGTCTATCATGACCAGACAGATCTTGTTTAATTTCTATATCAGAATATTCATTAGTTTTTAATATATTTTTTACGTCACTTCCCTGATTGCAGCCTATTTCTAGAATTAGCTTACCGCCACTTCGCAAAAAATTTCTTGAGCCTTCTATTATTTTTATGTAGTCAGCCAAGCCATTTTTTTCTGCATAAAGAGCTTTCTCTGGTTCGTGCAGCAGGGTTTCTTTTGCCATTTTATCTTTTTCTGAATACGAGATATATGGTGGGTTGCTGATTATATAGTCAAACTTAGAATTTGCTGGCAACGCGCTATACCAATTACTCTGCAGGAAATTAATAGACGTAAGGGTATCATATCTACTTGCATTATTTTTTGCTATTTGCAGGGCTTTTTTACATAAATCAACAGCTGTAATACTACAATTATTTTGCATTTCTAAAGCCAGACTTATGCATAATGCCCCGCTGCCGCATCCAAGTTCTAGAATAGTAGAATTTACGCTATGCTCGCTTAGTAAAACATCTACTAGCATTTCTGTTTCTGGTCTTGGTATTAGAACATTATTATCCACTATAAAATCTCTGCCATAAAATTCTTGGCGGCCAATGATGTAAGCAATTGGCTCATATTTTTTTCTTCTGTCAATCAAAGAGTGGAATTTTTTTAATTCTTGCGCAGAAACTTGTCTATCATAATTCATTATGATTTGTTCATGGCTCATAGAGAGGCAAAATCCTAGCAAAACCCTGGATTCTAATTGTGGCGTTTCTGTGAGTTTAGTAAGCTCAGTAGCTCCTATTTTAAGTAATTCTTTTATACTCAATATAATACTCACATTTCTAGTTGAACTTACCAAATTTGTAAGTAATATTTATTTAATCAAGATTGTTGCAGACACGCTAAGCATAACCTGCCTTTCACCATTTGCAGCAACAGGAGCACTTATTGCATCTGAAGACATCATCATTTTAGCGCCCTCTGCATAGTTATTGCGGTGATATCCTCTTCCCCCACTATTTATATTAAGGCGCTTTATTTGAAACTCTTTTTTTCCTAGGGAATTTGCAATTCTTTGCGCCTTCTTTTTTAAATTATTTATTGCCTCTTCCAGTAAAGATTCCTTTGCTCGTTCATATTTTTCAGGTGAAACAGTAAAATTTAAACCATTACTAGCAAATCCCATCTCTTGTAATTTACCGACTAGCGTTAGCACGTCTTTTTTTTCTATGCCTTTAATAGTAAGCGATTGCTGACCTTTCCAGATTTGCTTCTTATTTATATTTTTGGTTGGCCTTACATATTTTTTATGCACATTATAATTATTCGTACGCGTTTTTACAGATTTATAATTTTTGGTAAACGCAAGAGCTTGCTGCATTTTTTTGTTAATAGTATCTTGAACAATTTTTGCAGATTCCCCTTCTGATTCATATCTTAAATTAGCAATTAATAAATCTTCTTCTATTTCTGTGCTAGCTTTTGCAGATATGTTTAGTTTAGTGCCTTCAAATTCAAGCTGCTTATCATTTTCATTTGCAATGATGATATTTGAACTAGTAATAAATGCCAATAAAGTAGATAATATTGCTATATTAATATATTTAGTCATATTTTTTCCTATATTTATAATGCTTACGTTATATAAGCTCTTTTGCCGCTTCTATGCCAAGTTTAGTGATTTTTTTACCAGAAATCATTCTGGCAAGCTCAATATGTTTATCTTCGCCCTCGATAATATCTATATTTACTTTAGTATTATCTTTATTTTGTTTTTTTGCAACTAAAATATGCTGATCTGCCTTGCCAGCTACTTGTGGCTGATGAGTAATTACAATAATTTGCACGGCTTTGCTTAGTTCTTTTAGTCTTTGCCCGATTGAATCTGCAACAGCGCCACTAATTCCAACATCTACTTCGTCAAAAATAATAGTTTGTTTGGGAGCGCTGTCAAATAATGCCACTCTGAGGGCTAGCATAAATCTGGATAGTTCGCCGCCTGAAGCAATTTTGTCAATAGGTAAAAGTTTCATACCTGGATTTGTAGATGCAACAAAGCTAGTTGTATCACACCCAAAATTTGTAGGCTGATTTTCATCATATTCAATATTAATTTGAAATATTGCTTTTTTCATATCAAGATATCCAAGTTCTTGCATAACTATTTTAGATAGTTTTTTTGCAGCGATTTTGCGCTTATCATGCAATAATTTGGCTTCTTTTAAATATCGATTTTTTTGATCTTGTATTTTTTGTTCAATTTCAAGGCTAGAGCTTACAGTGTTTTTCAAAAATTCTAATTTAACTTTTGATTTATCCAAAAAACTCCCGAGCTGCTCGCTAGTGCAGTTATGTTTTCTTGCTAATGTTCTGATTTCATATAGCCTATCTTCCACATCATCTATAGAATGTTCGGGTAATTCCATTGATTTAAGGATTTGCTGCAAATGATCTTTAGCTGACTCTAGCTTGTCATATGATTCTTCTAGATTTTGATTGCACGCAGACAGGTCAGCTTCAAGGCTTGATGTATTAATCATTTTTTGGGCGCTGCCAATTACTTGCTCTATTTTGCTGTCTTCAATTTGCCTGATAATATTTTTGATTAAATCATATTCATTATTATAATTTTGTATTTTCTTTTTTATGTCAAGTAGCTCTTGCTCTTCCCCTTCTGCAATATTGAGCTCTTCAAGTTCTGCGCAAACATGCTCAAGATATTCAACTTCTTCATCTAATTTTTGTTTTTTAGCGTTGAATTCAGACCATTCTTTTTCGTATTTTAACCATTCTTTGCGTAAAATAGCAATCTGATGTTTTTGTTTTGTCAGATGACTAAAATTATCCAATATAGCCATGTGCGAGGCTTTGTCTGTAAGCATAGTGTGGCTATGTTGGCCATGCAATTCTAGCAAATAATTAAATATTTTTTGCAGAAGTTTAGCAGTTACTATTTCATCATTTAGAAAATATTTATTCCTGCCTTGCGCATTGTAAACTCTTTTTATAATTAATTCAGATGTTTCAGTCTGAATGTCTATATCAAGCTCTTCTAACTTTACATTTAATTCATCATTTGTAGCAAAAATCAATGTAACGCTGCAATTTTTTGCTCCAGGTTTTATTGGGCTACCGTTAAATTTTTGCCCTAGAGCAAATAAAATTGAATCTAATAAAATAGATTTTCCAGATCCGGTTTCTCCAGTAAGGGCATTAAAGCCATTGCTAAAATCTAAATCTAATCTTTCAATTAGGATGAAATTTTGAATATGTAAGCTTTGCAGCATAATAAATGAACTATTTTAGTAAAATTAGTTAAACAAATTTTTACTGCGCTTGTTCCAATCGCTATCTGAATGATTTTTTTCTAAAATTGCATGATGCGATGCAGCCTCTTCCTTGAAGCCCAGCATTGAATTAGCCTCTACTAATCTATAAAGAGCTTCTGGTGCATGAGATGTGCCACTATATTTGCTGGCAACTATTTGAAACCTTTTGATTGCAGCAATTGGATTTTGCTTATTCAAGTAATAACGACCAATATCCATATTTTTAGCAGCAAGCCTGTCTTGTACCAGTTCTATTTTCAACTGCGCATCTTTTGCATAATCTGTATTTGGGAATTTATCTACAATTTCTTGCAGGGATTCTTGAGCAAATCTTGTATTTGACTGGTCTAGTTCAATATCAGAGATTTGCACATAACTGTTCAGTGCTTTTAAATAATAGGCATAAGCTACTGACTCGTGCCTTGGGTGTAGTTTAATAAATATATCAAGTACGTCGATAGATTCCTCATTTTCGCCATCTAGATATAGGCAATATGCCTGCATTAGCTCAGCTTTTGGAGTAATTTCCTTCCCCGGGTGCTGAAAAAATATTTTCTCAAACTCTTGAGCTGCTTTAGTATATTTACCTTTTTCCATCAGCTCTAGACCTTCTGCATATAGCGTAGCAACTGGAATAACTAGATCCGGATCTGTCACTTTGTTTTTACATGCAGTAAAAGACATACAGATGATAGAGAAGATAGTAATGTGATTTAAGATTTTCATATTTAGCGCCTTTATTTATTTAATTTTTAGGTAATTGATCGTTGTTATCTTTTGAGCTTTTAGACTCGCCTTTGCTGCCTGTTTCCTCGTCTTCTTTCATTGCTTTTTTAAATGATTTCAGTCCTTTGCCAATATCAGACATTACTTTTGGCAGGTTACCTGCGCCAAATAATATAAATACTAAAAGCAATATAACTAATAATTGCGGAAAACTTAATGACATAATTTTAGCTACTCTCAAAAAAATACAATTTACTCTATATAAGTATAATAAACAACATTTTTAATTTTATCTAGTAAAAATAAATAAAAAATATAAAATTATCTAAGCTCATGGAGTATTAGCTGCACGGTATATTTAAAAAAAAGCAAAAAAATATCATTTTATACTTGAAATTTATAAATTCCTTTTGTATATTGCTGATGTGCATGGATTTATATGTTAAACCATAGCACTACCGAAATAAATGTATAAGCGGGTGTAGCTCAGGGGTAGAGCGCTACCTTGCCAAGGTCGAAGTCGAGAGTTCGAATCTCTTCACCCGCTCCATTTTATTCTTCCCCTTTAGTTTATTTGCAAAAAATTATAATTCCTTTTTTTGTATAGATCTTTTGCAAATAATATAGATCATTATTACTTTATTAATATTTATTTAAAAAGCAATTGCTTTATTAGTTATTTTAGTGTATAGTATGTCAGATTTTTTGAATACTCTTAAATAAAATTACTTACTTATTTGACATTTTTAAGTTTAATAACAAGAGTTATCATAGAAGTTCCCTGTGTAGGGACTAAAATTAAACTAAAATATAAAAATGAGAAAAATAATGAGTAATGACAATAATCCGAACAAAACTACCCCTGAAAATCAGAAAATTAACAGCTTTAAAGAATTCGATTTACCAGAAAATTTGCAGCATTCACTGCAACATCTAGGTTTTATAGAGCCAACGCCAATACAGTCAGCAACAATAGATTCTGCGCTAAAAGGTAATGATATACTTGGTTCTGCGCAAACAGGCACTGGTAAAACAGGAGCTTTTGGTATACCGCTTCTTGCAAAATTAATTAATAATAAGCAAAGCGCTGCACTTGTAATAGCACCAACAAGAGAGCTTGCAACGCAGGTTATGAAATCCATAACGGACATGATAGGCAAAAAAAGCGATATAAAAAACGCTCTACTAATTGGTGGCGAGTCGATAGGCAAACAATTAAGCGCTCTTAGAAGAAAACCTAGATTATTCGTAGGAACTCCAGGCAGAATTAATGACCATCTAGAGCGTGGCACGCTTAAATTAAAAAATGTAGATTATTTGGTGCTGGACGAAACTGACAGAATGCTTGATATGGGGTTCTCGATTCAAATTGATAATATTGTTAAGCACTTGCCTAAAGAGCGCCAAACATTATTGTTCTCGGCAACATTACCTAAAAACATTGTAAAGATTGCAAGTTCTTATATGCAAGATCCACAAAGAATTGCTGTTGGATCTACTACTAATCCTGCCAAAAATATAAAGCAAACAAATATTCATATATCAGAATCAGAAAAATATGATGAGCTTTTAAAGCAACTATCAAAGCGTGACGGTTCCATTATTGTTTTTGTAAAGACTAAGTTTGGTACAGAAAAAATGGCAAAAAAATTAAACACTGAAGGCTACAAAGCAAATGCAATACATGGTGATTTGCAACATAGGAAGAGAGAACGAGTAATTAACTCCTTCAGAAACAAAAAATATAAAATTTTAGTGGCGACTGATATCGCAGCTAGAGGCCTTGATATACCACATATCGAGCATGTTATAAATCACGACTTACCACAATGCCCAGAAGATTATATTCACAGAATAGGCAGAACTGCAAGGGCAGGCGCAGATGGCGAGGCTGTATGTTTTATATCTCCTGCAGAAAAAGGCAAATGGGGAGCTATTATGAGACTAATAGATCCTGAGTCTAAAGAAGCCAAATTTAAAGATAATAAAAAGCAAGGCGGTAAGGGGCGTAAATTTGGTGGCAAAAAATTCGGCCGCAGCAATAATAAAGGTTCTAATTTTAAACCATCTTCAAATAATAAAAATAAAAGAAAGAAATTTAAGAGTAACAAAGCAGCTTAAAGCTTGTATGTTTTTCTTGCATAAGTAAATGAAATCGCTACAATTAGTAGCGATTTTTTTAATGCTTTAGGGAGGCAAAATGTACGATAATGAAGATTCTACAAATTCTGCTGACAATATGTTAGAGATTGAACTTGAAAACAGCATTTTAAATGCAGATGATATATTCGCAAGCTGCGCAAGTGATGATGATAGTACTTTGGGCGCCGAACCTCATGATAATAATGATGTTATTATAGATATAAACGATAATGCAGAACCGGCACAAAATCAAAATAATCTTGCAAATAACCAAGGAAATCAAGAAGAAGAGGAGGATAATTTTATGTGGTATTGGTATGGCAGCACAATGTCCTTATTAATGTTATCTATATTTTGGTTGATTATATTTAGCGGAGAAGAGTAGTAATTTTGCTACAGTGAATTTATCAAACTAACACAAAAATACGCGTGTTTTCTTGGCAGAGACTAACCAAACTAACCTACTCAAAACCATTTTCAAGTTTTTTCAATAAAAAAACAACATTGATTCATGTAAAAAATAATTACAACACACAGTTTTTCTTGCAAAAAAGCTCGGAATTGATAATACTAGTAAATTAAGATGTTTTGCAAGTTAGAATAACCTGCGCAAATTTAAATAATATGATAAATTTATGAGCGAAATTATCGAAAACACCTATTTTCTAGAAGCTTTATTAGAGCTAAGTTCGGATGATGAAACACACGAGCCTAGCAGCCTTTCAGCGTCCGAAGGAGCAAACAATGCTGATAATAATCAAGAAAAAGAAGATGATGATTCTGATAAAAATAACAAAAAGGATAGTTTACTATATGCATGCCTTGGAGCAATAAGCTTATATTGATCAATTACTTAATAATAAATTTATGGAGAGTGAATTATAATGAAAAATATAATCAAATATTTTTTAAAAATAGCGACTGCGTCAGTATGTTTAATTGGAATACATTCATATGCAGAAGATGCTAAGATAATTTATGGGCACAATACGGAATATGGCGAGGTTTGGGTATACGAGAAATATGAAAGAAGGTGCCTAACTTTTAAGAGGCCACCAACATCTACACTCCAAACTTGCATTAATCCAAAGCAAACAGATAAGGTACAATTTAATTATGCAAAATCAATGCTAAGTAGTTTATTTTTCAACGATTCACCAAAAAAGATATTAATATTGGGTCTTGGCGGTGGCACACTAGCAAATTCTTTGAATATATTAGTTCCAGATGCAAAAATAGATATTGTAGAAATTAATCCTAGCCTGCCAAAGATTGCACAAAAATATTTTTACCCTAATTTAAAAAACAAACAAAATAACTTTATAATTCAGGATGGTTTAAAATTCATAAATGAATCAGAAGAAAATAAATATGACATTGTGATGATAGACGTTTTTGATGCTGACTATATTCCAGAAGGTTTTTTAACAAATGAAGCAATGCAAAATTTCAAAAAAGTAACGAAAATGGGTGGAATTATTGCGTTTAACACTTTTGTAAATAGCGATTACACAGAAAAAGAAGATAAATTATTTGCAGATAATTTTATGCAAAGATATCAATTAATACAACAGGGTAATAAAATTATCATTACTAGTAATTGGCAATTAAAAAATATTGAAAAAATCAAAAAAACTGCTATAAATCTACAAGATGCATTTAGCAAAATTGGTATAAATGCATCTGCAATTTTCAATTTATATAGAAGCGGTTTAAAATAAATGTATAATCAAAAAGCCATAGTAAAAATATTTTCAAGCCTAGTAGTTATTTTTTGCTTTGTAAGCAATTCGGTATTCGCAAAATCAAGAAATAGTGCTGTTCGTACATTTGGCGATATTGCCCAAATTGCAAATCCAGTAATTGTGGCAGGTTTTGCCTCGCAGGAAAAAGGGGCAGGTCATTTTGGTATAATTTATGGTCAAACATGGCTTGGTATGCATGGTATTAAATTAATTAGCAAGCAGGCAAAATGGCGAGCCAGTAAAAGACCACATATAGCTGGTAAAAAAGATAGGTATGAAGGAATGCCTTCTGCGCATACTGGTTCTGCATGGGTTGCAGCTGCATATATGCGAACTTTTTCAGATGATTACAAGCTGGCTAGCATACCGCTTTATGCTGCAGCTGCTGTAACTGGCTATAGCCGCATTAAAGCAAAAGAACATACGCTAGGTCAGGTGATAGCTGGTGCATTATTTGCAGAAGGTGTTGTATATTTAAATAGTAAGCTCGGCTGGAGTAATGAATATAGGTCAACTGATTTCCACATTGGAGCAGGTGAGGCCTCAGCTGGTATAGTTTTTAAATTCTAGAATAAAGTTTTATGAAAATCATAAATCAATTTTCTTCTCCTAATTGCTCTAAGCGTACTCATCTTATAGAATATGTAATATTACATTATACAGAGATGAATTTTGATGGTGCCATGGAGCGCTTATGTGATAGCGCAGCTAAAGTCAGTGCACATTATCTAATTAAAGAAGATGGTACTATTTTTCAATTGGTTGATGATGCAGGTGTTGCATGGCATGCTGGAAAAAGCTCTTGGCAAGAAAAAGAGGGATTAAATGAATATTCAATTGGTATCGAACTAGACAATACAGGCGATAAAGCTTTTGATTCAAGGCAGATGGTGTCGTGTCTGCGGCTATGCGGCATGCTAAAAACAAAACATACAATTAAACAAGAGAATTTTATTGGTCATTCAGATATTGCACCAAGCAGAAAAATTGATCCAGGTATATTTTTTGACTGGCAATTAATGCATAAACATGGTTTTGGTATTTGGCATGATGCACACCTGCAAGATTCAGAAATTTTATTTAAGCATCAAGATAAGGGTGATGAAATTAGCAAAATACAAAAAAAACTAAAATTTATAGGCTACAATATTGTTGTAAATGGTGTATTTGATGAGCAAATGAATTTTGTAGTCAGGGCATTTTTGTCAAAATTTTGTCCTGATAAAATTAATATTCAGAATCTACAAAATAATGAGTATAAATATTACTGGCGAAAGCATCATAGCGCCTTGCTTGATGAATTAGTCGATAATTTTATGATTAAGTAAATTTTTATGTTTTAAAAATCTAAATTTGCTCTATAATGCAAGAGTTATTAAAAATAATGGTATAAGTTCTATATGAACAAGCGCAGATCAATTTTTTTATCAGCAATTTCTGGTAATGTACTAGAATATTATGACTTTACTGTATATGCTGTTTTTACAGCAGCAATTGGTAAAACCTTTTTCCCGGAATCTTCTGATTTTTTTCGCGACATATACAGCCTAATGGTATTTGCTGTTGGTTTTTTAACCAGGCCAATTGGTGGAGTGATTTTTGGCTTTATTGCAGATCGCTATGGGCGCCGCGTGTCTTTAATTACTTCCATGCTGGGCATGACAATTCCAACATTTACTATTGGACTAATTCCAAGCTATGCAGATATAGGCTATCTTGCACCGCTTATTTTAGTATTGATGCGCTTGATACAAGGTCTTTGTATTAGTGGTGAAGGTGCGGGGGCCGCAATTTTTATTTTAGAGCATTATGAAAATCTAAGGCCAGGCTTTACGGCAGGCATTGTACACGCATCGAATTTAGCCGGCACGTTACTTGCAGCAATTGTTGGTATTGCTCTGCAAGAATTTTTTCCTGGAGTCGAGTTCATGTGGCGTTTTGCTTTCATTCTTGGCGGCGTTATGGGTCTTGCTGGATTTTATATTCGCCTGAGAGTATCTGAAACTCCAATATTTGAAATGCTTGCTGAGAAGAAAAAAACTTTAAAATCTCCATTTTTGCATGTACTGAAAAATGCTAAATCATCAATGTTTATTACATTTTGTTTGGGAGCTAGTGCAAGCAGTGTTGTGTATTTAATTAAAACATATATCAATATATATCATATTAATATACTGCATTTCAGCGAAGCAAAAGCAAAGTTATTCCTGACTTATGCAACAGTGATCATGATGGTAACAATGCCTATTTCAGGGTATATTTCTGATATTATTGGCAGATTTAAAACGATTACTTGCTCGGCATTGCTTGTGTTTGTTGGAATATTGCCAACATTTGCATTTATCTCATATGAAGAAACATATATGCAAATTATTGCAGTAACTAGCCTTGCTATTATGGGCGGTATGATTGCTGGAACAGCATATATTTTTATTATCTCACTTTTCACGCCAAAGCAAAGATTTTCCGGTGTTGCTTTTAGCTATAATCTAGGCGTTGCTCTGTGCGGTGGTACTTCAGCTATGATTTCTAGAAGTTTGGTTGAGTGGACTGGTAAATTTTATTCTCCAGCTTTTTATATTATGTTTACGTCTGCTGCATTTTTAATAAGCTCTTATATTTTACGCGTTAAAATTAGGGAATTGCTGGATAAAAATTTGAAACAAAAATAATGCGTTTATCGAATCATTATTTTGGCTTACTTGCAGAATATATAATATGTTTTTTATATATTTGTAAATTTCATCAAATATTACATCATCGTTATAATAATAAATTAGGCGAGATAGACATCATAGCGCGCAAGGGCAAAAAGCTGATATTTATTGAGGTAAAAGCCAGAAAATATGGCATATGCGAAGATATTGTGTCAGTCACACAAAAACAGCGCATTACGCGCTCTGCTGAGTTTTTTTTATTAAAAAATAGAAAATATTCAAATTATGATGTAAGATTTGACCTTGCAGTGGTGCAGCCATATCGCTGGCCCCTAATAATAAATAATGCGTGGTAAATATTAATAATTATGAAAACAAATAAACAATTAACCTCTCAGTGGTTTGAAAATTTGCGCAATCAATTATGTGCAGTATTTGAAAAGATTGAAGTCGAATATGCTACAGTAAATAATTTAGAGCCAGGCAAATTTAAAAGAAAAAATTGGCTGCGCAGTGAGAAAGAAAATGATGGTGGTCAGATGTCAATTATGCATGGCAATGTTTTTGAAAAAGTGGGGGTTAATATCTCTACTGTGCATGGTGAATTTTCCGATAAGTTTAAGAGTAAGATTCCGGGCGCTGCAGAAAATCCAGAATTTTTTGCAACTGGTATTTCTGTTGTTGCGCATATGTGTTCGCCTCTAGTGCCGGCAATGCATTTTAATACTAGATATATTGAAACTACAAAAAATTGGTTTGGAGGCGGTGCAGACCTGACTCCTATTTTTGAAGAAGAGACTGAAACGCAGCAATTTCATGAGGCTTTTAAAAAAGCATGCGATCAACATAATGATAAATATTATACTTCCTTTAAAAAGAAATGTGATGAATATTTTTACCTAAAACACAGAAAAGAGTCGCGCGGTGTTGGTGGCATATTCTATGATTATTTATATAATAATGAAGAAAGCAGCCAAAATAGTTTTAAAGATAATTTCGAGTTTACTATGGATGTTGGCAAAGCGCTTCTTGCTGTATATCCAGATATTGTCAGAAAAAAAATGAACCTACCTTGGAGCCAAGAGCAAAGACATCAACAACTAGTAAAACGGGGGCGCTATGTCGAGTTTAATTTGCTCTATGACAGAGGCACCAGCTTTGGTCTTGAAACTGGTGGCAATGTAGAGGCTATATTAATGTCACTTCCTCCTGAAGTTAAATGGCCGTGATTATTTCTTTAGAATTTAAATCCAAAACCAAGTGCGATAGTTAGCGGGTTCCACTTTACTTTGCTAGTTACGGATTTACTGCCTATGAAATTCTTTTTGAACTTTACTTTAGATTCAGCAAAGCGCTTCTTAATGTCTAGTGTAATTAAAGTATCATCTTTTGCAATAAAATCAACACCTAGCTGCAATACTGGCCCATGGCTTGAATATACATCTGCTGCGCTGATGCGTGAGTGCATATAGGTGAAACCATAACCTGCGCCAACAAAAGGCCTAATAGCGCCATATGGTGCTATGTGATATTGCAGAGTTGTGGCAAAAGGTATGCCATAAATATAGTTTGTTTTGCTATTATTAACAGCGCCAGAACCTTGAGCTCTTGCAAGATCAGTTATATATGTTTTCTTTAGGTTGATAAATTGTAGCCCAAGAGACATTTCAGTAGCAAAATTATGCGTAAAGAAATAAGTCATTGATGCATCAAAACCAAAGCCACGCTGCCCAAGCGATTTAGGATTAGACTGACCTGCAACTGCGTTTGGTAGCTTGCTTGTTTTTGCATCTGTGTGTAAATAAAATAAACGCATTTTGAACATTAAATCACCCTCAGGCTCATAATCTCCATTAGTGTAGCGATTTAGTCTATTATAATGATCTTTTGTAGCTATTTTAGTAGGCTGATAAGGGTTTGCATATTTGGTGCTTGTGTCACAGCAAGGGATAGCTAATGTATTTGTGCTGGTTAAGGCTAATATGGCAAAACTAGTAAATATTTTTTTGTATTTTATCATAGTGTATTAGTTTTATTTTAATAAATTATTTTGACTATAAAAATACTATAAACTACTTTGTAAAATATGGCTATAAAATATTTATCTTGTGTATATTAATTCATCTATGATTAATATCAAACTGTGCTTAATCAGTCAGATTATAGAGTTTTTTAGTTGATGCTATTAGTGCAAACGGAAAAATCAGCTATTTTAAAAACGCGGTTTATTACTGATACATATGATGTCTACCAAGCTTACCTATCACTACTTCTCGGTCAAATTGTATATGACGATCATTCAAACCATGCTTAATTCCCATATCAAAAGATTCCAGCGCTTCTTCTAATTTACCAAGATATTTTAGTTGAAGTCCTCTTACATAATAAGAATAACTTATTATCATTTTTTGTTTTGTTTTTTCTGCATTTTTATAGAATTTAATTGCCTTATCTAAAGATTCTATAGACTCTTTATGTCGACTCAATTGCGACAAAGCTATGCCTTTTCTAAAATGAGCTTCTGCATGTTCAGGCTTGTATTTTAATAATTCTGTGCTTGCTTTAACTGTATTTTTCCAAGCAGGTACGCTATGTATAGCTGAAAAAAACTCTTTTTCAAGCTGTTCGATTTTTACTTGCTTTTCTGATTTAAAGCCAAATAGAAAAAAGCAGGTGAAGATAATAATAAAATTTTTATACATTTTATAATTTTTTGAGTTGATGCTATTATTGCAAACGGAAAAATCAGCTATTTTAAAAACACGGTTTATTACTGATACATATGATGTCTACCAAGCTTACCTATCACCACGTCCCTGTCAAATTGTATATGACGATCATTCAAACCGTGCTTAATTGCCATATCAAAAGAATCTAGCGCTTCTTCTAATTTACCAAGATATTTTAGCTGAAGTCCTCTTACATAATAAGAATGACTTATTATCATTGTTTGCATTGTTTCTTCTGCATTTTTGTAGAATTTAATTGCCTTATCTAAAGATTCTATAGACTCTTTATGTCGAATCAATTGCGACAAAGCTATGCCTCTTTTGTAATGAACAAATGCATGTTCAGGCTTATATTTTAATAATTCTGTGCTTGCTTTAACTGTATTTTCCCAAGCAGGTACGCTATGTATAGCTGAAAAAAACTCTTTTTCAAGCTGTTCGATTTTTACTTGCTTTTCGGATTTAAAGCCAAATAGAAAAAAGCAAGTGCAGATAATAATAAAATTTTTATACATATTTATAGTTTTTTTAGTTGATGCTATTAGTGTATCAGAAAAATCAGCTATTTTAAAGACCTAATTAATTAAAAATAAGTTAAAATATGCTAGAAGATGAGAAAAAAGAATTTGCAATAGTTATTCGCGACTCTATACATAATTTTGTTGTAGATGAAAGCAATGAGCTAGACAATGAAATATTTCGTGGACGCTTTCAAAGTTTTATTCAAAAATTAGAAGGTTGTGAAAGCAAGGCTTATTTAGACGGAATTGCTGATCCTAAGGACAAAAATCGTTTTATTTATGCTGAAGATTTTTATGCTCTTAGTGAAAAAGAACAGAACAAATTAAGGGCCACTCATGTAGATAAAAATGGCAAAAAAAAGCCTTTTATAACAACTGTTGGAATTGGCGCTAATATAGAAGATAAGAAAGTTCAAGCTAATTATGATGCGCTATTAGGAGAAGAGGGATTGCTTGAAAAAGTTTATTATGGAAAAATCCAACTTAGCGATCAGCAAATATCAAAAATGTTTAAATATGATACTCAGACACGCCTTGAAGAACTTAAAAAAATATATGGCGAGGATTGGGATAAATTAAGAGTAAATGAAAAATATACTGTTTTAAGTTTATATTTTAATTTTCCAGGGCTTGCTAACGGCAAAACAAATTTAAGGAAACACATAAAAAAATATGTTGAAACTAATAATAAAATTCACCTGGAAAATGCGGTATATGAAGTAACAAAAAAATCTAATCGTAAGCAACAAGATGGCATTCAAAATAGAAGAAATGCAGAGGGTGCAATGCTAGCATCATATCAATGCAGAACCTACACCAAGCCAAATGAAGCAGCTGATTCAAAAAAAATCACTATTGCAGAGCTAGACAAAACTAGCATACCTATTAATAGCGACTCTTCTGAACTTAACAAAAATGAAAAATATTTTATTTGGCGTACAAAAATGGATGGAAAAGTAAGGGCTGAACATGTGAAATTTGAAGGAAAAATTTACAGAAAAGACAAGCCACCAACAAGCTATATGCCAGGCACTTCACATAATTGCAGGTGCACAGCTGAGCCTGTTCCAGATCCTATTATTGTAAATGATGAAGAAGAGAAAAAGCAGGCATTTAATTTATATCTAAGGAAGGGGGTATTCAACCGGATATTAACTATTTAAATGCAGCTATCATTATTATTGATAAGGTTATTGTAAATTTAATCTTGACACTATGCAGTTTCATTGTCTCGCTTAAACTACCCGTATATATTGCAAATTTAAATAATGTCGAGAGATGTAACACCGAAGTAGTGAATTAAATGTCTATATAATCTTAGAAAAAGTGGTGCCGGATGTCGGATTCGAACTGACGACCGACCGCTTACAAGGCGGTTGC
>JAHDEH010000011.1 GCA_020628955.1 Alphaproteobacteria bacterium | reverse complement strand
TATTAAATTTTTGTACGTTATTTGTATATATGACCCAATTATAACTGTACAGCCGTACGCTGTCAAGCCTCTAAAGCTAAAAACTTAAACAAAAATTTTAAAACCAATTCAATACATCAAAAATATTTTTTTGCTGCATTTAAATAAGAAAAACCTGTCATAATAGTCAAAATAGCCGATAACCATAGACAATAATTGCCTATTTCATTTAAATTATCTATTCCAGATCCTTGGTTACCCACAATAAGTAATGTAAGAGCAAACATTTGCATGGCAGTTTTAATTTTTGCTAGCATTGATACCGGAACACTTACATGCAACTGAGCTAAAAACTCTCTAAGACCTGCAACCGTGAACTCTCGCGCCATAATAAGCAAGGAAGGAAGCACCTCAGCCTCGCCACTACGAACCAGCATCATAAGCACACATCCAACAAGAACCTTATCTGCTATTGGATCAAACATTCTGCCAAAACTTGAAACTACATTAAACTTTCTTGCTAAAAAACCATCAAAAAAATCTGTCGCAACAGCTATCATAAAAACAATGCATGCAATTCTCTTAGCCATTGCTGATTCATAAAAATACAGCAAACATACTATAAAGGGAATAGACAATAAGCGAAATATTGTTAAATAATTTGGTAAGTTTTTATCTATAAATATAATGGATAACTCCTTTTTATTACTATAATAAAATATAATCAAGCATAAAAATAATAAAAATACAAAAATATATGCAAAATTATCTATTTTGTTGCTATGAAACGCAGAAATTAAAGAGGTAACACAAGCACTCATCATGTAATATAAAAAACCAAAAACAGAACCCGCTATGCCGTTAACTTTATTATAATCAATTAACGCCACGCTCATTGTAGTAGACATCACCATAGAATGACCAATAAAATGAATTATGATTGGTACAAATATTGCAATTATATTTACAAGTAAATCATCAGAGTTTTTATAGAAATAAGCAAAAATTAACAATAAACAGCAAGCTGTAATACTAAGCAAAAAACCAATCACCCTAATTTGCTGCGGGTTAATGTACTTTTTTACTAATTTTTTTGTTATAAATGCACCAAATATATTTGAAATACCTAGAAAACAGAATAGCTTAGCATAATCGTCTACATCTATAGATAATCTTCCAATAAAAATAAATGGAGCTTGAATTAAAAATCCAAAACAAATTCCATGATACATCCCAACTATTGAAGCAATGCCAAGCAACTTGTAATCCTTTAATATAATTTTTGCTATATCTACTAGATTTTGATGATTTTGCACACCTATATACGCATTAGTTTCCGGTAAAAACTTTAAAAATAACAATAATATTACAGACCCATACACTGTAAATAATGTAAATAAATATTGCCAATTTTTAAAATACTCGAGTACCTCACCTGCAAGCACAGAACCGACTGCAGACATTAAAGCAACTACTATGGTTGTATTAGCGTATATGTAAGATAATTCATACCCTTTATACGAATCCCTACTCATTGCGTGCGCCATAGAAGAACCAACACTTGCACCCAAACCTTGAATAAAACGCAATGACAAAAAAAGCTCAATATTATCAGCCCGTGATAATAAAATATTTGCTATTATGTATATAAAAAAACCTAGTATAATTATAATTTTGCGACCATATAAATCAGAAATTCTACCAAACAGCAAAATACCGAGTGCAAAACCAGAATAATATAAAGTAGTCGAAAATTGCAGCAATCCACCTGTAGATTTTAAACTATCTGCAATAATAGGTAATATAGTAGAACAAGCCGCTTCAGTCAAAATAGGCAAAGACACTAAAATGTACAATAATATAGGTGGTACTACCCCTATTTTTTTCATAGAATCCTTTTAAATTACAATAAGCGCTTATAGCCTTGGAGACTATAAGCGCTTAGAAAATAACAATAGTTAAATCGCTTATCCTACTTAATGAACCAGCATTCTGGCTCAGGATATGCTCTTTCATTTAGCGCATGGCGCAAGCCAGAAACTAACCTAAGTACAATCCAAAACCACAATAAAAAACCAGTAAAAATTCCAATCAAGACAAATAACAAAATAATACTTACTATACTTGCAACAAGACCAATTACCATTGTTCTAAACAAAAAAGTTAAATGACTTTTTTGTGCCCCTGAATAATCATCACGGTAAACATAAGCAAGAGCTAAAACAATCAAAAAACATAGCGGTATAAATAAACCAACTACAGATAATCCATACAAAATATATATAAATTTAAAATCATTTTCTTGGTCTGTTTTTATTATTTCACTCATATTAAACCCTATTTAATAAATAATGTGCTTGGATTTGGATGAGCTTCGTCATTAAGCAAATAACGAAGAGCTATTATTGCTCTTGCAGCTAGCCAAACAATTATTGCTAAATATATCAGCGAACCAAGACTATATGACAAGAAAGCAAAGCCAAAACCACCTGTTAGCATATTACCAATTAAACCAGATGTTTGCAAATATAAACACAGAATACTCAAAATAGCACCAATTATAATAGTCCTAAGCATAAATTTGTAGTGGCTAGCATAAACCCCTTTTGCCTCATTTTTATTTATATACAATAATATTATTGCAGCAATAAATGCCATTGACGTGCACAAACCAAGCGCAAATAGCGCATACGCTAATAACAAATTCTCTTTACCTGGATTCAGTGATTTTTTTAATAAATCTAACATTTAAACTCCTCTTTTTAAATTAATTATAACAGCTTTGTTATAAGACCTATATATTACGCCGAAACAACAAGCCAGTCAATTATAAAAAGAAAATAATCATAATCTAAACATATTAGAGTGATAAAAATACAACAAATACTATTAATAAACATTTGTTTTATTTGTATTTTTAAATATTTGTTATTTTTACCATAAAAAATAGTATACTAGAAGATAGTAGGTCAAGATATTTTCTTGGCTTTACTGCAACATTATAAATTAAATTCAGGAGAAAAATTATGAACAAATTACTACTATCCTCAATAATATCAGCAGGAATGCTATTAATTGGATCCAATACAATTCTTGCGGACGAATCAAAAATAGCAGAACGCAGAGCAGAAATTGATGCAAAACGTACGGAAAAAATCAAAGAAAGACGCACTAATATTGACGCAAAAAGAGAAGCGAAAATTAAAGAAAGAAGAGCTGAAGTCGATGCTAAAAGAGAAGCAAAACTAGCCGAAGAAGGCAAAAAAATGAGCGAAGAAAGAAAGAAAAAAATTGAAGAGCGTAGAGCAAAGCGCGATGAAAAAAGAAAAATTAGAGTCGAAGAAAGACGAAAAAAACGCGACGAAAAAAGAGCACTGAGAGTTAAAGAAAGAAGAGCTAAAAGAGACGCAAAAAGAGCTGCTAAATAATTAGCACACCTTATTCCTTTCAAAAAAAGCGCAAGCTGGTTTAATTACCGACTTGCGCTTTCTTTATATATACAATAAAACAAATTCATAAAATGATTAAAACTTTAAGCAGCAGCACAGATACTCAAGACAAATAGCTATTCAGAAATAACTGACACCTATTCTGACTGTTGCGCCTCTTTATTGCTAACCAACTTTACTTTATGTTTGTGTTTTTTATAAAAGAGATAAAGAAAGTTAAAGTTTATAACAAATAATGCATTAAACATTAGAAAACGTATAGCTTCTACATATACATACAAAGAAAAATTATTTATGTTCATCATAAAATAATACATCGGTATATAGTATAATAGATATAATACCATAAGCACCAAGCAAATAATAATTATGTACCCCTTTGTTAACAATTTACAGTTCCTAACTGCCTTTGATATTGTATCTTGATTTAATATTGCACAGAACAGAATAATTTCATACCAAATTAAAAAAACAAAATAAGTAACAAAAAAAATTACAGGTGCTAAAATAAAACTTAATACATTAGCTAAAGATTCTTCAACCGACAGAAGTATGCCAAAAAAAAGGGCTCCTTGTGATAGAAAAAAAAACAAGAATGTTACTAGACTAATTCCAATGAATTTAGTAAAAACTTTACAATCTGCGTTTCTATCGCTTTTTGCAATAAAACCTTTCAATATTGACTTGAACAACAAATAATTTAAAAAAATATAAGGAATAAAATTTATAAATTCTTTTCCAGCTACTAGAGCCCAAATATTAACTTTACTTGCATCAAAATAATACCCTAAGTTATTAATTGGAATACGTATAATGTAAAAAAATAAATAACAAATCACGATAAAAGGAACAAAAAATTTCCATCTACTAAAAATTAATGACACTGCTTGCCACAGTAATAACAAAACTTCTTTAAATCTAGCTCCAAAACTCGGCAAGCTATCTACTTCAATAATATTTTCTTCGTTCATAATATACCTACATAATTTATATTTTACACGCCGGTAGAGCCAAAGCCGCCAGCGCCACGCTGCGTATCTTCCAACGAGTCTACTGGCATAAATTTTACTTGTTCATATTTTGCAAAAACAGCCTGTGCAATACGCATACCGCGCTCAACTACAAATTCATTACTGCCGTGATTGATCAAAATCACCTTCACCTCGCCTCGGTAGTCTGCATCAATAGTGCCTGGACTATTTAAAACAGTAATGCCGTGCTTTGCAGCAAGGCCAGATCTTGGCCTAATTTGAACTTCCATACCAGCTGGAAGCGCCATTGCAAGCCCCGTCTCTATGATTTTAACCTCACCTGGAGCTATCACAATTTTATTTTCAATTGCTGCTGCCAAGTCAACTCCTGCGCTCTGATTTGTTGCATAATGTGGCAGCTCTAGGTTTTTAAAATTTTCTAATTTTTTTATTAAAACTTTATTCATAATATTTTTTTATTAAAATTTAAAATAATTTTATCTAAAATTTATGACTTATAAAATACACTACTCCAGAAAGGAAATTTGTATATAAAATTAACTACAGACAAAACCATATAACCATTGCATATTAATACTAAACAAATATTTTTGCAAGCACTTTTTTGATTTTTGTGCGATTATCTTGAAAGATGCTTATTATACAGGAATTTAGGTTCATCGCTAAAATAAACTAATATTATTAAAATATATGTTTTGTACGCCAGCGCGTAAGTTAAACCTGATATAACAAAACTTTCTGATATAAAGTTAGAAGAACTTACAGTGGCTTGTGCTCGTAAGCTTCTTGTCTAACGAAGCGCTCTTGCGCGTAATTTAGAAGAAAGCACACTGGCCTGCCGCTACCCGAAGCTCGACTTGTCTAACGAAGCGCACTTGCGCGTAGTTAGAAGAACGCAGGGTGACGGGAGTTGGCCTAGCGGCCCTTCGCTATTAAAAATAGTTAAGTCTACATAAACATAATTAAAAAAAGCGTTTTAATGCTACAGCTTTTCCCGAACCAGTTTTGAAATATTTTTCTAAAGCTATTGCTATTTCTTTTGTTTCAACTGCAACATAACTTTTTAATTTTACCGGCAAAAAATTAGAAGTGGCAGGTACTTTATGTTCATTATGCGTCTTGACTCGCTGCTTTAAATTTTTACTAAAGCCAACATAAATATTATTATTTGATAATTCTAAAAAATAAACATAAAACATAATTAATACAGCCTCACTACGCCAAGGCTTCTTGAGGCACTCCTAGTTCTAAATTCACTTCTGGCATGCCGCCCGAAGTTCAAAGAACGTAGGGTGGCGGGAGTGACGGGAGTTGGCCTAGCGGCCCTTCGCTCTTTTCAAGAGCTCAGTTGCAAACCCTTCTGGGTTCTAGCCCCCAGCACTCACTGTTCCATATTAAATTATCCAATTCAAGGTACGCTTCGCTTTCCTCCTTGATTTAGATAATTTAAGATGCAATGGCGGGAGTGACGGGACTCGAACCCGCGACCCTCTGCGTGACAGGCAGATACTCTAACCAGCTGAGCTACACCCCCATTGCACAGTGCTTGCAACGCGAACGCTGCACTTGCGCAGACAGAATATATAACAGTTTTTTTGTATGCGCAAGCATAAAAATCATTTTTTTTGAATTATTTGGATTTTTTTTATTTTTCTTTCTTTTTTACTGTGTTTTTTTGCTTGATATTTTCAAAAATCGTCATCGCTTGAGCTATAAAATTACTAGGCGTACCCACTTCGCTTGGCAACAAAATAGTGTTACCTTTTTGCGCTAATTTACCAAAGGTTTCAACATATTGCTCAGCAACGCGCAGCGACACCGCCTCATTGCCACCCTCTTTTGTAATAGCGGACGCAACCGTTCCTATGCCTTTAGCAGTAGCATCGGCGACATATAAAATAGCCTCGCCCTCGCCTTTTGCTCTGTTAATCTGATCTGTATAGGCCGCCTCTGAATTCAAAACAATCTTTGCCTTCTCCCCTTCAGCTTGATTTATTTCTGCTTGGCGATAACCTTCTGAATCTAGGATTCTAGCGCGCTTTTGACGCTCTGCTGCTACCTGTAGCTCCATAGCCTCTAACACCGTTTCTGGCGGATTAATATCCTTAATTTCATAGCGCATGCATTGAATACCCCAATTATTAGCCGCCTTATTAATAGACGAAACAATTGCTAAGTTAAGAGCTTCTCTTTCTTCAAATGTCTTATCTAATTTTAATTTACCAATTTCCGAACGCATAGTTGTCTGAGCAAGCTGGGTTATGGCATAATATGGATTATCCACCCCATAAGAAGCATGTACTGAATCAATTATTTTTACATACAGAACGCCATCTATTTTTAATGTAACATTGTCATTTGATATCGCCGTTTGCGCATGCACATCGATAGATTGCTCTTTCAGAGTGTGCTTGTAAGCAACTTTATCTACAAAAGGTATTATTACACTTAAGCCCGGCTCTAATATCTTGTTATACTTACCAAGCCTCTCCAAAATCCACGATTGCTGCTGCGGAACAATTTTAACTGATGCAACTAGCACCAAAAAAATCAAAACAAAAACTACAAAAATAAAACCCATACACAACCTCTCTATTTTAAATAAATTATAACCTATAGAAAGACTATATAAAAAACTCAACAGCTTGTACAGCTATTTTCTAATTTTATAATATTTTGGCAGATCTTTTTTTTCAAGGCGATCAGGCGCGCCGAAAACATCAGGATCTTGAATGATAAAGAGTTTTTTCTTGACCGATGTTATTTGATTAGTTTTAGAAAATTTTAAACTAATGATATTATTTTCTTCAAAGATTTTTATTAACTCAATATTATGCGTCTTTTGATCAAATGTGATTTCACTGATTTTATTAAGCTTTTTGTTATTCAGTTTTAATATATGCTTACCACCTTTCTTTACATCAGAAATAACTTCAAATTGATTGCTAAAATCTATTTCATCCACCAACAAAAAATAAAATATATTCTCATGTGCTTTAATCCGGCTCATGTTGCGCATATCATAATCATACACCGATACATAATTTGTATTACCAACTATAAGCAAAGGGAATGGTTTATAGTAATTGCACCTAAATTTATATGGCTTATCTATTATTAGAATCCCATTTGCAATATTGCCAGCACTATCGCTTTGCGAAAATTCAACTGCAATTGACTTTATAGATTTAACATAAGATTTGATACTATCCAAACCATTCGCATGAGCTATATTGTTTAATAATAAAAAAATCAGTACATAGCGAATTGCTATGTTATATATTAATTTTAAAGACATGAAATACCTTATTTTATAAAAATTCAAAACTTAATATAGCAAGAATATATCAAGTTTGCAACAAATCACCGGCATTTATTAAACATTCTTCGCCATTTGTCAAAGACAAAACCATCTCACCCTTGTTGCTAATAGCCTTGAAAACTCCAGACATTCTTTTTCTGCCATCATCTATTGTGATTACGCGCCCAAGCTGATGCGCATATTTTAGCCAGTTTTCTATAACTTCATTTCCATTACTCTGCCTCCACAAATTATAATCCTGATCAAACTGATTCATAAATGGATATAAAAATTGGTCATAATGATCTAAAATAATCCCTTCATCATATAGACTTGTAGCATTATATTTGCCCGCATCTATAGGAGCTTCCAATATGTTCACCCCAACCCCAATTACTATATATTGCTTATTATTCAAAAAAATTGATTCAATTAATGTGCCTGCAAGTTTTTTGTCATTTATCAAGATATCATTTGGCCATTTAAGCTCAATTTTAATATCAATTCCAGACTGAAGTGATAATTCTTGCAAAGTAGTGCGCAAAGAATTAGCTACTAAAAACGGTAGTTGCGTTTTTCTTTCTATTTTAAAATCATCTTGTACTAAAATACTGGCATGCATATTGCCATATATCGAAGACCAAGACCTTCCCTTGCTACCACGACCCGCTGTTTGCTTTGCTGCGCACACAACAAAATTACAATCAACTCCAGATTTGGCTAGTCTTAAGGCTTCTGAGCTAGTGCTATCTATAGACTCATAAATCAATAAATTATAATTTTTTAACCATGTTAGCTGCATATTTTTAAATTACAAGAATTTACCGAATATATTTACTATTATATTAATATAAGATTGCTCAAGGTAAATTTATTTCTAAATACACCTTGAGCTTTCCTATATACTAATCAAAAAGGGTTCTATTCTATATTTACAATAATATAAACAAGAATAATGTAACAATCAAAGACAAAAATGAAATTAAAAACAATCCACTTTTTGTTTTAATTAAAACAACTTCTTTTTCTGCTGGCATAAAATACATATATTTTATCACCTTTAGATAATAAAAAGCTGCAATAACACTGGAAATTAAAGCCAAAATTACAATTAAATATTCTTGATAGATAAAAGCAATATAAAATAAATAATATTTTGTTAAAAATCCAGCAAAAGGCGGCATACCAATTACAGAGGAAATAAAAACTGTAATTGTTCCGGCTAAAGCCTTTCTTTGTTTTGCAACTCCTTTCAGATCTTCAAAAGTTACATTATCGATATTAGCTCCAAACAATGCAAGCAAGCAAGCAAAAAAACCAAGAACTGATACAGTATAAACTAAAATAAAATATAATGATGCAATAATACCAAGACTTTGATCCGCACCCTCTGCTGCGCCTTTCAAATATAAATAAACGCCTATCAAAACATAACCCATATTAAGAACTGCACTATAAGCCATCATTCTTTTTAAAGATTCTTGCTTTATTGCACCAAGTGCACCAACAAACATAGAAATAATTGCTGAATATTTAATTATAAGAGCATAGCTGGCATGATATCCAAAACCATATTGCAAAACATTTATAAAGGCTATAAGCAAACCAATTTTTTGTGTAGTGGCCATAAAATTAACTGAATAAAGAGGCGCTCCCTGGTAAACATCTGGAACCCAAAAATGCATAGGCGCTGCAGATAATTTAAATAAAATTGCAGCAATAACTAACACTCCGCCAACAATCAAACCAATATTAACCGATTTATTCATAGATGCTGCAACTTCATAATATTCCAAACTTCCAGAAAAGCCGTATATAAATGAAAGACCAAGAAGCATAATTGCGCTCATAAGCGCGCCAAGTACAAAATATTTAAGCCCAGCCTCAGTTGAGCGGATGTTTTTTTGCTCAAATGCTGCTAAAGCATAACCAGCAAGAGCTTGCAGCTCAAATGCACAAAAAAGAACTATAAAATCACGGGCGCCTATTGACAGCAAAATTCCCACAACAGACAGCAATAATAAAGTAACAAACTCTATCTTTAAAGAATTTTTGCTAATATTTGCATAGTCCCTGTAAAGCAATAGATTCATAGCTGCAAAAAATATAATGATAATTTTCAAGGAAGCATCTACTTCGTTTTTATACCTTCCAAATAAAATAAAATCATTACTAGTGAATTCTAAATAGCCAGCGCAAAGCATCAAACATAAACTCAGTATAACTAAATTTATTATCAGTCTAGATTTATCCTTAAAAAACACGCCAGCCACTTGAAAAAACATTGCTAAAATTGCAATTATTATCTCTGGCAAATACCCGATTACTATTTCATTCATATTTATTATATTTTTTTAAAATTATTACCCTGCCATAATAGCGCTAATTATTTACTGTATATCAATAATATTTTACTTATCTGCATATCTATAGCCTCCATTATTCCAGAAGGAAAAACACCTATGTATATAATTATAATTACAAGAGGTAGAAGGGCAGCTTTCTCGTATAAAGTAACATCATTAAATTCAGATATTTTAACATCTGAAATTTTGCCAAATATTATCTTTTTATATAAATTAAGCATATATACAGCCCCAAGCACAACTCCAAAAGCGCACATTGTTCCAGCTACAAAATTCACCTGAAAAACACCAGCTATGCTATAAAACTCTCCTATAAAACCACTAAGGCCTGGCAAACCAATAGATCCAAGCGTTGCAATCATAAAATATACAGAAAGTTTTGGCATAGAGCCCGCAACGCCGCCATAAGCATCAATCTCTTTTGTTTGATGCCTTTCGTATAATATACCAACAATCAAAAATAGAGCAGCTGAAATTAATCCATGGCTAATCATTTGAAAGACAGCACCAGAGAGGCCACTAAAAGTGAAGCTAAATATCCCTGCTGTCACATAGCCCATATGAGCAATAGACGAATATGCTATCATCTTTTTCATATCTTTTTGAGCAATAGCCATTAGCGATGCATATATAACTGCAAAACCACTGAGCCATAAAACATATGGCGCGAAATACACAGAAGCATCTGGAAAAAACGGTAGCAAAATACGCAAAAAACCATAAGCACCAAGCTTAATCAAAACTCCGGCCAGCATAACAGATCCAGCTGTTGGTGCTTGCACATGCGCTTCTGGCAGCCAAGTATGAAATGGTGGCATTGGAATTTTTACAGCAAAAGCAATGAAGCAAGCTAGCCACAGATATTTTTGCGTTGATAATGGCAATTGAGGCATGCTAGCTGCAAGCCCATTCATATCAGGGCTAGTTGTAGTACTATTAAGGGACATGTATATTATAGCTCCTAATAAAAATACCGAGCCAAAGAATGTATATATAAAGAATTTCAATGATGCATATATTCTATTTTCACCGCCCCAAATACCAATAATTAAATACATCGGTATCAAGATTGCTTCAAAAAATCCATAGAATAATAATAAATTAATTGAAGAAAAAGCACCTATACAAAATGCTTCCAATAATAAAAAGCACAATAAAAATTCTTTTATGTTCTGCCGCACTGTGAATAAACTGCAAACCATGCATATCAATGTAAGTAAAGCGCTCAAAAAAATAAAATATACAGAAAACCCATCCACGCCTACATAAAATTCTAGTCCAATAGCATCAATCCAGCTATATTTTTCTATAAATTGGAAGCCCACAATATCATTATCAAAACTAAGTAATATATATGAAGTTGCAATCAAAGTTAGCACAGATGCTAAAATAGCAACATACATTGCATATATTTGCTTCCTATGAGACTTGCTTTGACTTATAAAAAAAGTAATATAACATGCACTAAGTAGTGGCAATAAAATACTAATAGATAAAATTGGTAAATCTGTCATTTTTTAAAAACCTTTTATTATTTGTATAAAGCTTGCCACGAAATAAGTTATAACTGCAACCAATGTAAACATAATATAGAAAGCATAATTAAATATATAGCCAGTATGAATTCTGGAAATTATAGAGCTTTTTAAACTAATTAGCCAAATAGCTAATCCTGGACCACAAAAATCGACAATTTTTTTGTCAAAATCAGCGCAAAATTTACTAATAAAACGCAAAGGGATTTGGAATAAATAATAATATACTTCATCAACAAAGAATTTATTAGATATAATAAAATATATTGGTTTAAAAATGCTAGCAAAAACAGAGTTAAGCTTTGTTGTATATATCAGAATACCAAAAACCATGCCAGCAAGGCCAACAAGCATAGGCAGTGCTTGAATAAAAATCGATGGATGATGAGCATGATCTGTATTTAAATTAAATATGGCATTCATAAAGAAACCATAAGGGCTACTTATCTCTAATATGTAAAAACCAAACATGCCAGAAAATAAAGTTCCAGCAAGTAATAATAGCATTGGATAATTCATCAATGCCGAGGACTCATGAACTTTTTCAAAAACTTCATCAGATAATTTTGTTTTACCATGGAAGGTAAGAATTATTATTTTTACAGAGTAGAGTGCAGTTAAAAATGCAGCTAATATCCCAAAATCAAACGCCATTTGCCCTGCCCCTTCAGCCGCATGCGCAGACTCTAATATCAAATCTTTGGAATAAAAACCAGCAAACGGGAACACGCCGATTATCGCGAGTGAACCAGCCCAGAAATTTGCATATGTTAATGGCATTTTTTTTATCAATCCACCCATTTTAAAGATATTTTGTTCATGGCAAGCATGTATTACACTTCCAGCAGACAAGAACAGTAAAGCTTTAAAAAAACCATGCGTAACTAGATGAAACATTGCGGCCCCGTATGCCGAAACGCCGCAAGCAAAAAACATATACCCAAGCTGGGAACATGTTGAATATGCTATAATTTTTTTAATATCTTGCTGAGCAACAGCAATTAGCGCTGCAAACAGGCAGGTAATCGCGCCAACATACGTAATAAACTGCAATACAATAGGGCTATATTCAAACATGAACGAGCATCTAACAATCAAAAACACACCTGCAGTCACCATGGTAGCCGCGTGAATTAGAGCCGAGACAGGAGTGGGACCTTCCATGGCGTCTGGCAACCAAACATGCATACCTATTTGCGCAGATTTGCCCATGCATCCAAGAAACAGCATAAAACAAATAATGTCTAAAATAGAAAATTCGTACGCATAGAAAACTATTATTTCTTTTGATAGTTTTTCTGAATGAGCAAATACTTCATGAAAATCCAAGCTGCCAACCCAGAAAAGAATAGTAACTATGGCAACTATAAAAGCAAAATCACCAACTCTGTTTACAATAAAAGCTTTTACTGCCGCGCGATTTGCAGACTCTTTGTGATTATAATAACCAATTAACAAATAAGAACACAAGCCAACACCTTCCCAGCCAAAAAATAATTGCAAGAAATTATCAGCTGACACAAGCGCAAGCATAAAAAAGGTAAACAAAGATAAGTAAGACAAGAATTTAGGTAAATTTTTGTCATTGTCCATGTACCCAAAAGAATATATATGCACCACAAACGAAACGCTGCTAACAAGCACAAACATTATAGCTGTAAGTTGGTCTGCGTAAATAGACCAATTAATCTTCAAGCTGTCAATATGCACCCATTTATATATTATGTAATGAACAACATGCTTGTTTATGCCGACCTCTATGAATATTATTATGGAGCATAATAATACTGCAAACATACATGCTGAAGAAATAAATTTAGCAAATAATTTATTTGACCTTTCAACAAGCATGCCATTTATAAATGCAGCAATAAGTGGTGTAAATATTATAATATTTAGTAAATAAGCCATTTAATCCCCTAGCCTCGCATCTGATTTATATCTTCAATTTCAATAGACCCACGATTTCTGTAGTATACTACCAATATCGCAAGACCAATCGAAACTTCAGCTGCAGCAATTGACAATATAATAACACTAAAGGCCTGGCCAACTATATTTTGTAAATAAACAGAAAACGCAACAAAATTAATGTTAACAGCTAAAAGCATCAGCTCCACAGACATCAAAATTGTAATAACATTTTTTCTGTTCATAAACAGGCCCGTAACCCCTATTGAAAATAAAAGAGATGTTACTATCAAGTAATGCTCCAGACCAACTTCGCTAAAATTCATATTAATCATCATAATTTAAATTATCAAGCCCCTCTTTGCCAGCTTCTTTGGCAAAGAATAAATTATTCTTTTTGCTGCTTGCAAGTTGCTTTGCGACATTTTGCCTCTTTACTCCCGGCCGCAGTCTCATTGTCAGAACAATACTTGCAATCATGGCCACGAATAATATAAGCCCGCAAGTTTGAAAAGCAACGACAAAATCTGTATATAAGACTCTGCCAATCGCATAAGCATTTGGCACTTCAGCTCTTATTGCAAACCTAGAAGAGTCTGAAACATCAATCAGCTTAGTGCTGATGCTTGCAATTAATGCAAGATCTGCAAATAAAAGTAGCGCAAGTAGCGTAGCACAACCAATTTGTAACCTACTTTTCATAGCGGTGATTTTAACATCTAGCATCATCACAACGAATAAAAACAAAACCGCAACCGCTCCAACGTAAATAATAATCAGCATCATAGCAATAAATTCTGCACCAATTAGCACTAGTAAACCACTGCCGTTACAAAACGCAAATATCAGCCAAAGCACAGCATGCACCGGGTTCTTGCTGTTAATCACCAAGATCGCGCTGCTAATCATCAAAAATGCAAATATATAAAAAAATATCACCATAATTATATTACCTGTAAGGATAGTCCTCTTTTAATTTTCTTGCAAGCTCTTGCTCCCAAATTTCACCATTACGAAGCAATCTTTCTTTGTCATATAGTAATTCTTCGTGCGTTTCAGTTGCGAATTCGAAATTCGGCCCTTCAACTATTGCATCTACTGGGCATGCTTCCTGGCATAGACCGCAATAAATACATTTAGTCATATCTATGTCGTATCTTGTAGTTCTACGGCTTCCATCTTTACGCTCTTCTGCTTCTATCACAATTGCTTGCGCTGGACAAATTGCTTCGCATAATTTACATGCTATACATCTTTCTTCGCCATTTTCATAACGCCGCAGTGCATGCTCCCCCTTAAACCGACTACTCAACCTGCTTTTTTGCCTAGGATAATCTAATGTTACTTTCGGTTTAAAAAAATATCTCAAAGTAAGCGCCATACTAACAATTATTTCATATAAAGCACAAGATTTTATAAATTTTATCATCAAAACCTCACTGGGGGTAAATTGTCAGTATAAAAAAGCAAAGATGCAACTAAAACAACCCAAAATAAAGTAATAGGCAAGAAAAATTTCCAACCTACACGCATTAATTGGTCGTATCTATAGCGCGGCAAGGTTGCCCTGATCCATAAGAATATAAATAATAAAAATGCAACCTTCAGGCAAAACCAAATCAAGCCTGGTATTATAGAAAGCATTTCTATATTAAATGGCGGCAAATATCCACCCATAAAAAATGTAACAGTGATGCCACTAACTAGGATCATATTTGCATACTCACCAAGGAAAAATAATGCAAATGCCATTGATGAATATTCTACATTATAGCCCGCAACAAGCTCAGCTTCCGCCTCGGGCAAATCAAATGGCAATCTATTGGTTTCAGCTAGCACAGAAATAAAAAATATTACCGCCATTGGAGCTAGCAATAAATGTATCCACAGCGGCATATCCTTTTGATATTCGACTATTTCTTGCAAATTGAGAGAGCCAGTTACAAGCAGCACGGTGACTATCACCAGCCCCATGGAGACTTCATAAGATATCATCTGCGCAGAGGAGCGAATCGCTCCTAAAAAAGCATATTTCGAGTTACTAGCCCAGCCAGCCATAATGATGCCATAAACCCCCAAGCAAGAAACTGCTAAAACATATAAAACTCCAACATTAATATCAGCAAGCACTAAATCTTTACCAAATGGAATAACAGCCCAGCAAACTAAGCTAAGTATAAAAGTAATCATCGGTGCGATCACAAAAACAACTTTACTAGATGATGACGGAATGATAATCTCCTTAAACATAAGTTTCACTGCATCAGCAATAGGCTGCAGCAAACCAAAAGGCCCAACAACATTCGGGCCGCGCCGCATTTGCATCAAGCCAATAACCCTCCTTTCTGCATAGGTTAAATATGCAACGCAAAGCAAGAGCGGCAATATAATCAGCATTACTTTGAATATTATGTATAAAATATCAAAAAAATATAAATTAAAAAACTCCATCATACAGCTTCTTCCTCCTGCCCTTTATCCTGCTCATGCAAAGCTTTTACGCATTTAGACATTGTTAAAGAAGCACGACTAATTATATTATCCAGATAGTAATTAACTATAATTTTTTCTAATGGCTTAGTAAGAAGTGATTTTTTTGATGGATTAAATTGTAACTCATTTTCTTTAATAATAGACATATTATGTGCATCTGCAAAAATTTCATTTTCTGCAGCCATTAACTCTCTGACTGTTTGCAGGTCGCCACTTATCATATCAAACCCTAAATCAACCTTAAGTGTTTTTGCAAGTTCCATAATAATTCTGAAGCTCTCTTTTGCTTCGCCAATAGTTTCAGTTGCGCGTTTTGCATATTGCACTCTGCCTTCTATATTCACAAAAATACCATCTTGCTCTGTCCATGCGGCCTCTGGCAAAATCACATCGGCTCTTGCCGCTGCCTTTTCACCGTGATGACCTTGATAGACCACAAAACAATCATCACTTATTTTATCAACGTCAATTTCATCTGCGCCCATTAGATACAAGAATTTTACCTTGCCTGCGCTGGTTTTGCTAATAATATCCATACAGGAGGTTTGCACACCGCTAGTAAAACCAATATCTAAAGCGCCAACACTAGATGCCGATTTTTGCATGATATTGAATCCATTCCAATTCTCACGCACAACCCTATATTTATCGCAAATATCTGCAATAATTGCAAGAAGTGCAGCAGCGTCTTCTCTAGCAAGAACTCCATCACCTATTATAATCATAGGATTTTTAGCCGCTTTAAGAGACTTTATAGTTTTTGCAATATCACCACCCCCGTCTTTGCTAAAATCTTTTACAAAACTCTCAATTACAGAAATATCAATTCCTAATTCATTGATTTTATAAGTTTGATCGTCTTCTTCGCCAATCCTTGCTACATGCATTTTGCCACTTCGGACCCTTTGCCCTATTCTAGCATTCAGCACAGGCGCGGCGTGTCTAGTATTCGCACCTATTAGCAAACAAAAATCAGCCTGATCTATATTTTTAATTTCTGTATTAAAAATATAATTCGACCGCTTTGATGCGTCAAAATAAAGCCCATGTTGATTTGCATCATGCAATTCACTACCTAGTTGATTTAATAGTTTTTTCAATAGAAACATAGGCTCTAAAGAACATAAATCTCCAGCTATAGCTGCTATCTCGCTGCCATGCACTTCATTTGATTTATTGGCTATTTTTGCATAAGCATCCTCCCATGATGCAGCCCTAAGCTTGCCATCAACTCTTATATAAGGCCGGTCAAGGCGCTGTAATTTCAATCCATCATAAGAAAATCTTGCTTTATCAGAAATCCATTCTTGATTAACATCATCATTTTCCCTCGGTAGTATTCGCATCACCTCCAAGCCTCTAGAATCTATT
This sequence comes from Alphaproteobacteria bacterium, assembly GCA_020628955.1. Classification (GTDB taxonomy): domain Bacteria; phylum Pseudomonadota; class Alphaproteobacteria; order Rickettsiales; family Rickettsiaceae; genus Megaera_A. Next base: position 18,258 of record JAHDEH010000011.1, on the reverse strand, counting down.
CTAATAGCGCTTCCAAGTGCATCCATAATATCAATAGACTCAGTCTTTTTAAGCTCCCAGCTGCGAGCATTAAAAGCATATGGCTTGGATGTCAGCGCCCCAACTGGGCAGAGGTCAACCACATTACCAGACAACTCAGAAGTCAAAGTTTTTTCTAAATAACTAACAATTTCCATATGCTCCCCGCGACCAGTTGCTCCAATTTCTTCAACCCCTGCAACATCAGTTGCAAAGCGAATGCAACGAGTACAATGAATACACCGCGTCATATGAGTTTTAACCAATGGCCCTAGATTTTTATCCTTCACTGAGCGCTTATTTTCTTCAAAGCGTTTAGTTCCCGCCCCATATTTAAAAGCCTGATCTTGCAAATCACATTCGCCGCCCTGGTCGCATATTGGGCAGTCTAGCGGATGGTTAATAAGCAAAAATTCCATCACACCTTCCCGGGCTTTGCGAACCTTCGTAGTGTCAGTATGGATCACCATACCCTCACCTGCCGGCATAGCGCATGATGCAACTAATTTAGGTGATTTTTCCATTTCCACTAGGCACATGCGGCAATTACCAGCAATTTCAAGGCGCTTATGGTAGCAAAAATGTGGCACTTCCACACCAGACTTTTCACAAGCCTGCATAACAGTAGTGCCATCTTGCACTTCTATTTCTTTATTATTTATAGTTAATTTTGGCATTAGTCTAAAAATTTACCCATCTTTGAATGTGTTATATTCTTGTTCAAAACATCTTCAATAGAACAATATAAACAATTATTTCAATAAACACCAATATTTTTTTATATTTTTTAAAAAATAACCCAGCTATGCGTTATTGAGTGTGTCTATTTTCTGATAAACACAGATCTTATCCAATATAAAATAAATATACACGCAATCCATGAGCAAAATAATTTTCCTATGCGCGTAATATTAAACCCATCTGCAAATAGCTGCACAGATAGCAAATAACCCGCTGAAAATAATGCAATAGGCGCAACTATGTATATGCAAGGACATTTAAAAGGCCTTTCTGCCTCTGGGCGAGTTATTCTGAATAAAATAACCACTATAATTGCTACTGTGTAATTTGTAAGCGCCGCCATGCTAGTCATCTCTGCAAGAATTTTATATGGCAACAGGGAAGACATTAAAGAAATAGAGAAAGCACAAAACAACAAAGAAGCATAAGGCGTTCCATTTTCTTCGTTTATCTTCAGCAAGCTTTTTGGAAGCAGACCGTCTCTCGCTGCAACATAAAATATACGTGATGCCGCAAACATTGTCATCATAACCACTGTCACCATTCCAAATACCGCGCCAATTGCAACCAGCAAGCCACCAACATTATTGCCATTTTTTTGCAAGGCCAGCGACAAAGCGTCTTTAACATTAAGCTCCGAATAATGTACTATACCAACAAGCAAAATACCTACTATAATATATATCACAATAACACTAGACAAGGAGCCAACTATTCCAATCGTCATGTCGCGCACAGGGTTTTTACATTCTTCAACAGTTGCAGCTAAGCATGCAAAACCAGAAAAGGCAAAAAATAAAATAGAGGCGCCATGCATAATTCCAGCTTCACCCTTTACCGTCAATTCATCAAAATAACTCACGTCAAAATGAGGAATTGCAAGACAGATAAACATAGCAATAACTGACAACTTAACTAATACTAAAATTTTATTCAGCTTAGTGCTTTGCTTTGTGCCAAGTATCAGCATAAAGGCAACAATCCAAGCTAGTCCAAAAGACAATATATTAATATACCCACCTTCTGATGGCGCAGATATTATAGATTTTGGCAGATTAATACCACTTGCAATAAGCACATTATTAAAATACCCCGACCAAACGCTTGCAACAACGGAAGATGCAAAAGTGAATTCCATAATTAAAATACTACCTGCAATCCATGCAAAACCGCGGCCAAAAGCCACATATGAATATGTATAAACACTGCCAGATGTTGGCATCATAGAAGCAAGCTCTGTATACACAAGAGCAATAAAAATACAGGCAATACCTGCAATTAAATAAGAAATAGAAACCGCAGGACCAGAATTCTCTGCAGCAACAGAGCCAGTAAGTGCAAACACTCCAGTTCCAACAATAGCACCAAGACCAAGCAGAACAAGATCTTTTGCTGTCAATGTTTTTTTTAAATCGCTCTCCTGACCAGTAAGGCGAACCGATTCAAAACTCTTCTTTTCGAAAAAAGCCATAAATAAATTTTTTTGATTAAATAATGCAAGATAGCCCTGAACTATATATCCAAACAAGTAAAATAACAAGACTTATAATAAAAATAACTTGACAAAAACAAGAGTTAATTTATTTTAACCAAAAGGTAATTAATTTTTCAACTAAACTATTCAAAATCATGCCACAAACAGAAGACTATACAATTAACGAAGCAAATATGTCGCTAATTAATGCTTTTAATTTAAAAAATTTAGATCAATTTATTGAAGCCCTGCACATGGGCGCATCGCCTGAATCTATCATACATAGCGACGATTATTCATATAGCACTATTATGCATTTAGCTATTGAGCAGGGGGTGCCGGGGTTTGTAAGCGCCTTGATAAATTTCGGAGCAGACTTATATACACTTGACAGCGATGGAAAAACCGCTTTATCCTCTATGATGATTCATATTGAGAATGATTTTGTATACCAAAAACTAACTTTAGCTTTATTTAACAACGAAGATTCTCTTATATATAAAATTGCAAAAAATTCGACTAATAACATTAATATAGAAGAATTACTTGACAGATACAGCGAACTAGGCGATGAATTAGAAGATAATTTTGGAAATAATGAAGATTTTTGGGGCCACGACATAGATTGATTAACCATGAAAAAAAGAAAAAATGAATTTGATGAAATTTTTATCGAAGGAGTAAGGTGCAAAAGCCTTGAAACAATGAAAGAGGCTCTTGAACTTGGCGCTGATGTAAATATAGATATTGGCGACGTATTTCATCCAGGCTGGACCGCCCTGCACTATGCAGCGTGGCTTGGCCTAGAGGAAATGGCAAATTTATTAATTAAATACGGCGCAAACATTCATCAAACCGACGGCTTTGGCTGCACTGCTGCATGGTATATTTCTTCGGTTGAGCAACAAGACCCATTTGGCGTGCACCAAATAATCACAGGCGCTCCACTTTTATTGGATGAAGCAGAGCTGAGGCCATATCATTATGAATTACTAGCTTCATATATTGAAGCATTACATGAAAAAACATGCTAAATACCACCATGAATTTAATAGCCGCGCAGTAAAAAAATAAAAAAAAACGTGATTTTTTATTAAGCTTAGTGTAGAATGCAAAGTCTGAATTTAATCGATAAAAAATTTAAGGATAATTTCATGGCACAATATGCAGATTTACTTATATATACAGACTTAACAATAGTTATTGGCTTTATGCTCCTAACGCTAGCTGTCGGACTCAAATATGGACGAGACGTGAAATCTTTGGAAGATTTCGCTCTTGGCGGCAGGAACTTCAGCACCGTATCACTAGTCTCTACAATCGTTGCAACCAGCGTGACTGGCAGTTTATTTGTTGTTGGATTATCAAGAACCTACAGCCATGGATTCTATGATTTTATTCCTACATTAGGCATTCCTTTATCGTTAATGTTAACTGCCTATATCTTTATACCCAAAATGTCCAAATTTATTGGCAGCATTTCAGTTGCAAATTCTATGCGCCATTACTATGGCACGAAAGTACAAATAATCACTGCTATAACTGCGATCATTGCAAATGTAGGCGCTGTAGCAGTGCAATTTAAAGTATTTGGCAATGTAGTAAGTTATTTAATAAACATTACTGCTTATGAAGCAATAATTTATTCTGGTATTGTAGTAACCGTCTATTCTGCTTTTGGCGGAATTAAAGCAGTTACATTTACAGATGTTTTGCAGCTTACAATATTTGGAACTGTCATTCCTTTTATAGGATTCATTGTATGGGATTTTACCTTTTCCGTTGAAAATTACACTTTATACAATAACTTCACAATACCACAGTTTAATCTAAACGAAATTTTGGATTATCAAAAACATGAATTTTGGGAAATGGTTTTGTTAATTGCATATTTTACTATTCCAAGTTTTTATCCAGCTTATTTTCAAAGAATAGCTATGGGTAGAGACGTATCTCAGGCAAAAACAGCATTCAAAATTTCAGCCATAATATTATTTTTAGTTATTGTATTTACATCATGGACTTCATTTTTAATTTACTCTTTAGACAGCAGTTTAAACTCTGAGAAGTTATTGGTATATATAATTAATAATTTTGCTTACACTGGGTTTAAAGGCTTTATGATTGCAGGCATAATGGCGATGTCTATGTCTAGCGCCGACTCATTCATAAATGTTGCATCTGTACTATTTACACATGATGTTTGCAAACCTTTAAAAATAATAGAAAAAAAACTACTATTTTCTGCTAAATTATTTGCCCTAATGCTAGGAGCATTCTCAATAAGCTTAGCCATTATGGAAAGAGATTTATTAAAAATGATTTTACTAGCAAATGCATTTTACATTCCAATGGTAACTCCAATTTTAATAATAACCATACTCGGCTTTCGCACTACATCGCAAACTATTTTGGTTGGTATGGGGAGTGCGTTTTTGGGAGTGATAATATGGAAACAAACTACGCTTACGCTAGATCCTATCATTCCAATGATGATCCTGAATTTGATTACAACTCTTTCCTATCATTACATCACCGGTCAAGAAGGCAATTGGGTTAATACAAAAGAAGAACAAAAACAGAGCACAAGACTATCTCTGAAAGAAAAATGGGAGAAATTTAACCTTATCGAGTTCTGCAAAAAAAACTCCGCATATTCAGAAACTGTATATATGTTTTTTGGTATATTTTGTTTTATATCTACTATAATTACAATATATTTAACGCATGACCATAATTTAAGCCAGCATAAGGATGCGCTGTTCTTTATTTATCCTTCTATGCTTATTATTTCTACATTTTTTATGTTGTTTCCAGCATGGTCACAAAGAATTCGCCACCCGATTGTGGTGTATGTTATGTGGAATATAACAATATTTTATATGCTTACTTTTTGCAGCATCTTCTTTGTTTTGCTGAGTAAATTTGGACATATGCAGATGATTGTATTCACCTTAAATTTGATGGTATTATTTAATTTACGCAAATGGAAAACTGCTTTCTTTATGGTTGTTATTGGGTTAAGCAGCGGAGTGTATGGCTTCCTTGCATATAAGGGAATAAACCTAGACCAAATATCAGACGCTGAAGGATATTTTGGCGTGGTATATATCAGCATATTGCTTTCGGCTGCAGTTATTGCATTGCTAAAACCACGACAAGAGCATATTGAGGAAATTGAACATAATCTAGACTACACAGTGGACAAGCTACTGCAAACCAAGCAACATAAAAGCGATTTTTTAAACACGCTCAATCACGAGATGCGCATACCACTGAACACTATAGTAGTTATGGCAGAGAATATGGCTGCAAATATCAGCAATTTATCCCAGGATACTATTTTAGCGTCTATAAAATGCCTAGAAGGCGATAGCTATAGGCTAAAAACTCTGGTACTGAATCTGCTAGAAACCGCAGATAGCGAAAAAGGAGTTGCTGTTTATGATTTCAAAAAAACAGATATTACTGTAACATGCGCTGAAGTTATTAATAATTTCAAAAACAAAGCCTTAATTACTTTTAGCAACCATATGGGAAATAATTTCGTCAGTCACGACCCTATGAAGCTAAAAGTTGTATTATTTAACATAATCAATGATGGCGTGAAATATGGACAAGATAAACACAAAAAAATCAATATAGATATATCCAAAAAAGAAGATGATGTAATATTCAAGATAACATCTATAGGCCATAAATTACTAGAAGGAGAAGAGGAAAAGCTTTTCGATATGTTCTATCAAGGATCATATGCAAAAGAAATGCAAAAAGGCGTAGGACTTGGCTTGCATTTATGCAAAAAAATAATAGAAAAGCATGGCGGAAAAATATGGACAGATACAACAGATGGAAACTTTACTGTTGGTTTTTCTTTAAAATAAAGAAAAACCAACAGTGCCGCAAAATCAATAGCTTTGCTATTTAACTTTCATATTAAAAGCACAGAAGAGGAATTGAATTTCCTGATTCCAGAAGTTGAAAAATTGCGCGATATAACCAAAAAAATGTGTGAGGAGAGGCTAAAATTGCGATGATGTATTCCATCATTGCGAGTGAAACGAAGTAATCTCCTGCGATGTCATTCCCGCGAAGGCGGGAATCTACCGTCTACAAAGAATTCGCTGCTAGCGTTTTATGGATTCCCGATTTCTCGGGAATGACATCGGAGTTCGGGCTCGTGAGATCACCACGTCGCCTATGGCTCGCCCGCGTATGACGGTTATTGCAATTCTTGCACAGGACTCCAGTTAAATTTATAATACTAAAACTGACGCCCTCCTCCGCCTCTTGGTTTATTATACGACAAAGAGCCGCTACTTTTAGGCTTAGCACTGTTTCCGTTTGCCCTTGATGGTTTTGCTAACGCTTTCCTCATTTTATTTACTAGCGAGTTTGACTGCGTTTGTGACGCAGCTTGTTTGCCTTTTTTATCTGCCGATAGTTTATCATAAACAATATCAGGAATCTTTCCATGATGATGCCTTAAGGGTTTTTGATTCTGCTCCGGGAGCAATTGTCCATAAATCATATTTGTTGATTTGTGAGCCACTGGCTGCTGCACATTATGCTTATGCTGATTTTGCTGCTCAGTATAACCCCTCTCTTCCCCTAAAATGTGATCCATAAAATCATCACCTCTCTTGTTAAATTCTTGCTGATCTTTTTTGGCACCAGCAAGTTCTGGAGAGTCAGCCCTATATTTTTGCATTTCTTCTCTTTCTAACCTAACTTGCGGTTTTTGTTCTAACTTAGGAGGAGATATTTCTCCCTTATCTTCCGAAAAAGCTTCCTTAAAACTTTGAAATGATTTTGCCATTGACGTAATACCAGCGCCCTCTGCGGCTATTGCAACGCCCACAGCCACCCCTGCCATAACTGGCGTAGCCACGCCAAGTGTTGCGGCTGCAAATACGGCAGCTCCTGAAACTACGGCGACTGCCAGTGCGCCATAAGCCACACCTTTAGCGATTTTTTTCCATTTAGACATATTTTATATACCATAAAAATAATATAATTTTTAGTATATTATATAATGATAGATTTAAATCACACAAAACCAATTAAATAAAGAATAAAAATATTGATAGTTACAAAATTACAACTTTTATATTCTGTATTAATTTACTTTGTCGTTGTCAGCAGGGCGCTCTAAATTATTAATTTTATCGAATCCTTTTATTTTTAATGCTAAATTTCTGATTAATTTCATCAATGGGTAGCATAATTTAGCAAAAAATTTAGAACGAAATAATAGGTAATTCATACGATTAAACCAACCTCTATTTGTGCCAAGCAAAGCCATAATATATAGCGCATCAGGGCCATGATATAATATATCATTAAATTTTATGACCATACCTTTATCTAGATCTAAGTTTTTTTGATTTATCTCTAATAGTACTGGATGATTTTTATTGGTTCTTGCATCGATGAGATTAAGCTTGCCAACTGCTTTCTTTATGCGCAAACCATTTGCAGCTATATTACACACAGGGCAATGCCCATCGTAAACAAACCATACATCACTTTTATTTTTCATTACAGTATCACTTATTTAGTTATCAACTTCTGCATTAAATCATAAATAACTTGTTACTTAAAGCATATTTTGTTACAGTAAGTAGAAATTATATAAAAAAAATCAAACGAACATATTCTATATATTTCAGAATCATATAAAAAATTAATATTATATATTAGAAAAAAGATATGAACAAATACTAACAACAAAGCTATGACAATATTATTCTCTATACTAAGTTTGCAAGTGATCATAGGATCCTTTATCAGCCTTTGGCATCACGAGCTTATAGAAAAGCTTCCATCTGAAATAAATGCACGTCATGAGCTTGCACTGCATGCTGCTCGTGAATTAATTTATAGCATTATTTTTTTTGGACTTGCTTGGTATGAGTGGCGAGGGTCTTATTCTATAATATTATCTGCGCTATTTTTTATTATGCTAATGGTATCGCTATGCGACATAATTATAGAAGATAAAACCAGAAAACTTTCAACCTTGGAACGAATTTTGCAAACAATTCTTGTTATAAATATTGGCATATTTTTAGCTGTTTTTTATCCCATTTTATCAAATTGGTTTAGTTCAAACTCCGTTATGAAACCTATTAATTATGGAGTTTGGTCATGGATTTTAACCTTATATTCTGCTGGCACTTTAATTTGGAGCTTAAGACTTATTTACGCTGCCATGAACCTACACATTTTAAAAGTGCCAGAGTGGCAAAGAAAGCCATTTAAAAAAGGCGAAAATAATAACCCAAAAACATATCTCATAACAGGAGCAACCGGATTCATAGGAGCTGCCTTAGTCAGAAAACTTATAGAAAACGGAGATAATATTATTGCACTTGGCAGGAGCCTGGAAAAAATTCATTATAAATTTGGCTCACGTGTTGAAGGAATCACGGAACTTAAACATTTTTGTAGCAATAAAAAAATTGACGTAATTATTAATTTAGCAGGCGAAAATTTAGCAAGTGGCTTGTGGACAAAAAAACGCAAAGAAACATTCTTAAACAGCCGCGCTGGAACAAGTAAAAGCCTAGTTGAATTCATGAACAGCCTAAAAAACAAACCAGAATTATTTGTAAGTGGTTCGGCAATAGGCTTTTATGGAAATAGACAAGATGAAGAACTTACAGAAAAAAGCAGCCCAGGAAATGACTTTATGGCAAATCTTTGCTTAAAATGGGAGGAAGAAGCGTTAAGGGCCGAAAAATTAGGCATACGCGTGGTAAGGCTTCGCACTGGTCTAGTGCTGGGCTCGGGAGGAGGTATTTTGCAACCACTATTGCTTGCAACCAAATTTTGCGCAGGAGCAATTATGGGCAGCGGAAAACAATATATGAGCTGGATTGATATAGATGATATTATACATCTTATTCTATTCACCGTCTCTAATAATAAAATCAACGGCGCAGTTAATGCAACCGCTCCAAATCCAGCAACGCAAAGAGATTTTATGAAAAAACTAGGAGCCCAGCTAAAGCGTCCAGTATTTTTATGGGCACCTGCTTTTATGCTTAGATTAATATTCAGGGATATGGCAGATTTATTCCTAAATGGCCAAAAAACATTACCAGCAAAAGCGCACGAACATGGATTTGAGTTCTTATATCCAGAACTTGAACAATCTTTTGATAAAATTATATCAAAAAACACTAAGAATGCCGCAGACACACCAGGTGAATCCGAGATATTTTATAACTCGGAGTGCCCAGTATGCGACATGGAAATAAATCATTATTGCAAATTAAGCGCAAGCTCAGAAGCGCCAATGCAATTTAAAGATATCAATTCAAATCCAGATATATTAGTGCAATATGGCCTATGCAAAGAAGATATATTAAGGCGCATGTATGTATTAAAGCCAGACGGCTCTGTTGCAAACGGCATTGATGCTACTGTACATATATGGTCGCAGCTGCCGCGCTATAAATTATTCTCTAAAGCGCTACAAATACCACCAATTCATTTTGCTGGAAGCTTTATTTATGAAGCTATTATTGTCCCTTGGCTTGCTTATAAAAATTCAAAATAAATTTAAATTGAAATGGCACCATAGTTTTTTAAAGTTAGCATCTTAGTTATCAACTATTGCGAATCTTCTTCTATGGTAGTTTATCAATTCAGGAAAAATTTCCTAGCTTGATGTTTCTGTTATTCCATTATATATATCATCAACATTTAAACCAAAATGCTTGAATAAATCTTTTGCAGGCGCAGATGCGCCAAATTGATTTATTCCAAAAAACAAACCATCATGGCCAATTAATTCTGACCAACCAAATCTACATCCTGCTTCGATAGCAACTAACTGAGTTGCGTTACCTTTGAGAGATTTAATATATTCATCTGGTTGCTGCAATAATATGTCAAGGCACGGCACTGAGCATACTCGGATATTCATACCACCATTCTGTAGCTTTGTTTGCAACTCTATTGCCAGAGAAACTTCAGACCCAGTTGCGAAAATAATTTTATCCAGTTTCTCTGCGTCTTTTGCTTCGGAAATAATATAGCCACCTTTAGCAGATTTATTATCACTAATATCATCGCCCCTTAATTTTGGCAAAGATTGGCGAGATAAAACCATTAATGCAGGTGTATGTTCATAGGATGCTGCAACCTCGTAACATTCTGCAGTTTCTGTGTAATCAGCTGGTCTAAAAACATTGACATTTGGCATCGCTCTGAAAGATGATAAATGCTCAACTGGTTGATGCGTCGGACCGTCCTCGCCAACACCAATCGAATCATGAGTCAGTACATATATAGTTTGCTGCCTCATTAAAGCAGCAAGTCTAATGCTTGGGCGCATATAATCTGAAAATACAAAAAAAGTGCCACCAAGAACAGAAAAGCCAGATAAAGCAAGGCCATTCATAATTGCTGCCATTGCATGTTCGCGAACACCATAGTGAATATAATTACCACTAAAATTTTGTGCGTTAATAGCTTTTGCACTGGGGCAGTTTAGGCCATTAGAACCTGCAAGATCTGCAGAGCCTATAATTAATTTATCATTAATTTGCAACATATGCTCGGCTACCCTACCAGAAGAAACTCTACTAGCCTCTGCATTTTCTGGCTTATCAATGCTTTTGGCACCTATCTTGAGAGGTTTTTTTTCTGTAAATGCCCGTTTATCAGAGCTTATTTTTTGGAATTTTTTTTGCCAATCATCATAATATTGCGAATTATGCTCCCAGGCCAATTCCCATAATTCTTTTTTTTCTGGAGTAATTACAAATTCTTGTTTAGAGCACTCTATATTTGATTTTAAATATTTAATTTCTTCACTTCCAAGCGGCGCACCATGCGCTTTTTCTGTTCCAGCTTTACCATCTGCGCCCTTGCCTATTATTGTTTTAAATGAAATAAAACTTGGTTTATTTTTGCTAAGTATCGCGGCATCAAAAGCACTACAAATTTGCTCATCATCATGTCCATCAGCTTCATATGTATTAAAGCCAAAAGCTTGCATTTTTGTTGTATGATCCTCAGATACTGCCAAGGACGTAGAGCCATCGATTGAGATATTATTATCGTCAAATAATATAATTAAATTATCAAGCTGCAAATGACCAGCTAATGACAATGCTTCGTATGCAACACCTTCCATCAGACAACCATCGCCAACTATTGCATATATTTTATAATCACATAAATCATCACCAATTTCAGCTGCATATTTCTTGGCAGCTATCGCCATTCCAACGGCATTTGCAAGCCCCTGCCCTAGTGGCCCTGTTGTTGTTTCAATTGCCAAGAACGCCTCATGCTCTGGGTGACCTGCTGTTTTTGCCCCCAGTTGCCTAAATTTCTTTATATCCTCTAAAGAAAAATCGCTATAGCCTGCTAAATAATAAAATGAATATAATAACATCGAACCATGACCAGCAGATAGAACCAGGCGATCTCTACCAAACCAATTAGGATCTTTTGGATTAAATTTAAGATACTTAAAGACTAGGTTGGTAAAAACTTCCGAGAAACCCATAGGCATGCCAGGATGCCCTGATTTGGCCTTTTCCACAGCATCTGCTGTTAAAATTTTAATATCATCGCTCAGTTGACTTATTGAGTATTTTGCTTTATTCATATTCACAGTATTTTTCTTTAATTACTTAAAAAATTTAAGTATAGTTTATTGTACTATACTATTTTTGCCAATAGTAAATTAAAGGGAAAATAATATAATGTCTACATCTAAATCATAAAATTACAAAAATATGAGTAAATACATAGAAAAAATAACATACTGCCTAAATATATTGTGTAAATTCATTTGGCTTTCTTGCACTTCCACCCAGTTTTACAACGATGTTTATCATAAATTTAAAGGTTTTGGTTTTAAATATTTGCTATGTTTGTCAACAATATCCGCACTCATATCCACGATATATTTCATCAATATTGCAGCAGAGCTTCAAAATTATTTCCATACCAAAATCCCTACGGATAAAACAAAAATTTTAGACCAAATTTTAACCAGTATTCCAGATATGCAATATAGTAATGGAGAGATGGATGCGCAGCCAAACGAACCCTTTATTGTTAAAAACAATAAAGGACAAGCGATAATTTTGATAGACACACAAAATAAAGCAGATAAAAAAGATAGAGCGCGCGCTGATATTTTGATAACTAATAAAAACTTTATACTTAAACCATCTCTGAATAACAATCTTGAAAAAACTCAAATTTTAAATATAAAACATTCTGATATATTCAAAACCAATGCTACAACAATTAATCAAAATAATGTTCATGGTTTTTTTGAAAATATAGTTTCTTCTGCAAATAGAGGATTTATTTATATATTCTTTCCAATGCTTAGCCTGTTTATTTTTGTAAACTCTATATTATCCAAACTGATTTTAATGATTATTTTGGGAATTGTTGCTGTTATAAAAAGCAATTCACCACCAATCAAAAACTTAGTACGAGTCACAATATTTTCCTGCGGACCATTTGCACTTTTATACTTGCCTCTTAATTTATACTTACCGTTTTTGGTTGGCGCTTTTAAATTTTTTCAATTCATCATTACTATTATAATGATCATTGGTATAACCAAACCCAGCAATAGAAGTAATTTATTTTAAAGAGTTTGCATTCATATAAAAAACAATAATGACCGCAGGCATGTCCACAAACATAATAGATAATTTACCATCAGAAAATAAAGAGGGATTTATAAAAACTACTGCCAAGAACATGCTAGCAAAAAATGCAGACCCAAGATTTGTATCTGGCGTTACTGGCTTGTCTATGGCGGAGGTAATGAGTTTAAAATCTGAACTATAAAAGACAAAACATGACTAGTGAGCTATAAAAGATAGTCTAATCGCTATTGTTTAATACTGGCCTTGCGAGGTAGTTTACTATTTATAAAATCAATTATGCACGCAGGCATCCAGCTTAGTAATTTAAGAATAAAATATATTCTTTTTGGAAAAGCACAAATTCTTTTATTTTTTTCAATTGCGTTAATGATCTTTTTTGCAGCAATGTCAGCATCCATTAAAAAAGGCATAGGAAAATCATTAACATCCGTCATTGGCGTTTTAATATAGCCTGGTATTATGGTGGTTACATTAATTCCATTTTTTTTCAAATTAGATCGAATAGCATCACTGTAAAGACGCACCGCCCCTTTGCTTGCGCTATATGATGGAGCGCTAGAAATACCTATTATAGAAGCCATAGAGCTAATTATTGCTATATTCCCTCTCTTACTTTCCATCATTTGCGATATTACAGGGTTAATGGTGTTAATCACACCATTTAAATTTGTTGCAAAGATGTTATTTATTTGCTTTATATTCTCACTGCCGCCAAGAGTTCCAGCAGAAACTCCAGCGCAAGCAATTACTATATCTATGATGTTATTTTTTGTAATTTTTTCTATCTCTGTCTTCATTGCAGATTCATCTGCTACATCTGCAATAATAGTTTTTATTTCTTGATTTAAGCCTTCATGCGCCTCCCTACACTCAGCCGCTACCTGCCTGAGCCTTTCTTCTGAACGCCCAAACAGGAATAATTTATGCCCTTTTTTGGCATATTGCAACGCAACATTCGCACCAATTCCACTAGAGGCGCCTGTAATAACTATTGTTTTTATTTTATTCATTCTCTATAATCACTAAAATTTGAAATTATAAACTACAGCCACATGAAAAAAAATGCAAACATAATAATTATATCAGCACCATCAGGAGGCGGAAAATCTTCTATATGCAATGCATTATTGCAGCAAGACAATAACATTGCTCTTTCAATATCTGCAACCACTAGGGCTCCAAGACCTGGCGAAGAAGAGGGGCTGCATTATTTTTTCAAATCTAAAGATGAATTTGAAGATATGCTACAAAATGATGAGTTTTTAGAAAGCGCAACAATCTACGGAAATAATTATGGCACGCCAAAAAGTTATGTAGAAGAAAAATTAAATAATGGAATTGATGTTTTATTTGATATTGACACACAAGGAGCAAAGCAAATAATGCAAATTATGCCAGAGCGCGTGGTTAGTATTTTTCTTCTTCCTCCGGATATGGAGGCTTTGAGGAATAGACTTATCAAGCGCAACCAAGACACTGAAGAATCTATAGAAAAAAGACTAGCAGAAGCGGAGGCAGAAATTTCTCAATCTGATATATATGCACATAAAATTGTAAATTACATTTTTGAAAACACTTTAAAAGAAGTACAAAATATTATTAATAACGCAAGAATTAAAACAAGTTCAAGTAAGAAAAAATAAGTGAATAAAAAATGAGCAATGCACAAAAGACAAAAACTAATAAAAAAACAATCATCGGCGCTTTCCTAGGCACTATAGTAGAATATTACGATTACAGTCTATATGGCTTTTCTGCAGCTATATTAGCAGAAAAGTTTTTCCCGGATAAAAGCAAACTAGAAGGCTTGATGTATGTATTTTTTATTTATGCGGTTTCATATCTTGCCAAACCACTCGGGTCTATTATTTTTAGCAAAATTGGTGATAAATATGGACGCAGAATTTCGCTGCGAATAACAATGATCGGCATTGCAATCCCAACAACTACCATAGGCCTTTTACCTGACTATAATTCCATTGGCTTTTTAGGCGCTCAAATTTTAATTATATGCCGCTTTTTCCAAGGTTTTTTTGTTGCAGGAGAATATGATGGAGCAGCTATTTATGTTATAGAACACATGGGCAAAGAGCGTCATTACAGCGCTTCTGCAATAACCAGAGCCACAGGGGTTGCTGGTCTTTTGCTTGGCATCGCGACAACCAATTTCTTTAATTCATCAATATTTCCAGATTGGTGTTGGCGCATACCTTTTTTGCTTTCTGCGCCTCTAGCTATAGTAACTATGTATTACAGACAATATCTGCAAGAAACTCCAGATTTTAACGAATCCAAATCAGAAAAAGTTGAATTTGCAAATATATTCACCTTTTTAAAAAATAATCTAAAAACATTCACAATGGTAGTATTTTTATCTGGAGGTTTTGGCGCCACTTACCAAATATCTATAATTTTTATGAAGCAATATCTGCCAATAGTAATAGAAACAACTAGCCACATAATTACCCTGTTCTCGGTAATTAATGTATTTATATTTGGTCTTTCAATGCTTGCATCTGGGTTCTTGGCAGATAAAATAGGCAGTAGATTGGTTTTTAAAATTAGTTTAATCGGAACAATCCTTGCTTGCTTCGTATTAATTATTGCAATTAATGCTCAGCTGATGAATTTAGCATTAGCCTCAAGCCTACTACTAGCTGCTTCAATTGCACCTTTTAATGCCCTTGCCCATGCTTCAATCATCAGAGTATTTAAACCAAGAGAGCGATATAGAGGTGTTGGACTTGGCCACACAACTGGCTCTATGCTGATGTCCGGTACCGCAAATTATATATGCATGCGATCTATTTTTGAATATAATTTTATATTATTTCCAATATTTTATGTTGTTTTATTTGCAATAATTGCTTATGCTATGCTTTGGAAGTTAAAAAACTCTGAATTATAGCTGAGTTAGTTTTATAACAAAATTATTAAAAATGATTATTTAAATGAAAAGAAAAATAATAAAAAAGAGACTGTATAACACATCCATAATTACTATCCTACTTGCCATTGCATTACTTATATCTGGCATGGATAAAAGAGAAAATTATTTAAACTTTATTGCACAATTTTACTTTGACAAAGAATATTACCTAGAGAATTATCCTGAGGTAAAAGACTCAGAGTTGTCTGCTTTTGAGCATTACAAAACCATTGGCTGGAAGGAAAGCAAAAATCCTACTGCAGAATTCAATAATGATTTTTACATAGGTGCCTATCTTGCAACGGACAATAAATATAACTTAAATCCACTTGCAGACTATATTCGCTATAAGATAAATTTTAAAAAAAGACTAACTAATGAAAAACAAATAAAGAAAGTAACGCCTCTCAAGAACCCTAAATATTACCTAACTTTAGTGGCTATATTCCAAAACGAAGCTAGATTCTTAAAAGAGTGGATAGAGTTTTACCGCATGATTGGCGTTGAGCATTTTTATTTATACAACCATTTAAGTACAGACGACTATATGCAAGTGCTAGAACCATACATCAAGGCAGGAATAGTTGAACTGGAACAAGTTACAGAAGAACCAAGAAATCTAAGCTCCTGGAATGATATTCAAACAAGTACATACGAAAATGCGGCTAAAAAAGTAGCCGAAGAAACAGAGTGGCTAATTATAGTAGATACGGATGAGTTTTTATTCCCTGTCAAAGAAAAAAATCTAGCAAACGCTTTAAAAGACTACGATGAACATCCAGCTCTATCAGTTAATTGGCAAATATTTGGCAGCTCATCTGTTGAAAAAATAGCTGACAATAAATTAATGACTGAAACCTTATTAAAAAAGTCAAATGCTAAAGATTTACATGTAAAAACCATAATAAAACCGAGATACATTCAAAGTATACAACACCCTCATTTTTCGCATATGCTTGATGGTTACATGCAAGTTGATGAAAATAAAAAATATTTATTTGGACCTTTTCTGCCCAAAGAAAGCAGAAATATATTCAGAATTAATCATTACTGGTCACGCGATTTAGCTTTCTTGCATAAAAACAAAATTGGCAGGATGCATGTCACAAATAAAGATGGCAAAGGTAATACGACAAAAGAAAAAAAAGAAAAAATTAAAAAAATATTATTAAATGATAAAAATTCTTCTATAAGCATCGATCGCTCAATTCTAAAATATAAAGACGAATTAAGAAAAAGAGTTTTTAACAAAAAAATATGATTTTAAGAAAAAAAATTGCACTAATTGCTATATTATTTACAGTAATATTTTCTATATTTACTGTAAATAAATATAGAGAAGTAGAACAATGGTCCACATTGCTTTCGCGTTATTATTTTGATAAAAAGTTTTATTTAAGCACTTATCCAGAAGTAAAGCAATTAAACTTAACTGCTTTTGAACATTATAGTAATATTGGTTGGAAGGAAGGCAAAAATCCAAATTCAGAATTTGATAATAATTTATACTATCAATTATATTTATCAGAAAGTAATAAATATAATCTAAATCCTCTTGCAGACTATACGCGCTTTAGGATTAGAATGAAACATAGATATATAAATGACAAAAATCTCAAAAAAGTCAATCCTTTAAAGGACCGTAGACATTATTTATCTTTAACTGCTATTTTTCAAAATGAAGCAAGGTTTCTTAAAGAATGGATTGAGTTTTATCGTATCAATGGGGTTGAGCATTTTTATTTATACAGCCACAGAAGCAACGATGACTTTAAGCAAGTTCTTGCTCCTTATATAAAGCATGGAATAGTAGAGCTAATCGAAATAACAGACAAACCCAAAAATAAAAAAGAATGGAATAAAATACAAAATAATGCATATTCTGATGCTATTAATAAATCAAAAAATTTAACAGAATGGCTTATAATTGTAGACTCTGATGAATTTCTTTTCCCAGTAAAGCAGTATAAACTTTCTGAATCCTTAAAGAATTACGATAATTATGCAGCATTATCTGTAAATTGGAGGATGTTTGGCTCTTCAAATGTTCAAAGAGTGCCAAGTAATAAATTAATGATTGAAACATTAACGAAGAGTGGCTACGACACTAACGTTCTAAAAACTATAGTAAAGCCTAGATACGTAAAGTCTATTAATGACCCGCATTATCCGAATCTCAAAATGGGATACTTAAGAATTTCAGAAGATTTTAAATATTTACATAGATCAAAATCACCTAGTTTAGCAGGAAAGGTACTAAGAATTAATCATTATTGGTCTCGTGATCTAGATTTTTTCTATAAAAGAAAAATTAATAGACTACATTTAAGAAACCCAGGCGGAAAAAGTAATGCTAAAGAACTAAAAGAAAAAAAGCAGGAATTAATAGCTCGCAGTAAAGCAATGTCTCTTCAGTATGATGATACAATTCTAAAATA
>JAHDEH010000010.1:14086-36196 GCA_020628955.1 Alphaproteobacteria bacterium | reverse complement strand
TGCTATTTCTAGCTTGCTCGCGCTCACCGCCTCATTAAACGTCACCGTGCCAGCTCCCATGGCTTTAACTAATTTAACAGGCTTTGCAGCCGTACCAATTTGACTAGTTGCCACAGCGGACCCTAGGAAATTTACTATACCTTCATTTGCTACTAATGTAGTGATTGGAGCGCTGACTGCTGCACCATCACCAAAATTCATAGTTGCATCTTTTCCTTGTAGTTCAAATCCTTTTGAAATAGCAAGAATGCCACTAAGACCAGCTGTAACAGCAGACTTTACTTTTACGTACTGAGCATATGTTGACGTGCTAACTTCACCATCTTTGCTAAATATCACATTATTAAGTTCAGCCGATGGCGTACCAATATTTTTAATAATTATATTTGAATCTGCATTAAACTCTAGATTACCCTGCCCATCAACTGCCGTAAAAAAACTAGCATTTTTTGCAGTAACTGCACCATCTAGCTTTGCATGAGACCCATTTCGGAGAATAAAGTCTATATCGTTAGCACCAACACTATCCGTTCCTAGCTTGCCAGTGAATGTTGTGATCACTGATTCTGGCAATTTAAAAATAGGCTTTGAGCCATTTGAACTGCTATTTTTATAATTAGCACCGCCAACCAAAGATGTTTTATCATTAAATTCATAATTTGCATCACTGGTTCCAAGAAAATCTACTAAGTTACCATTTCCAAGATCAATTTTTTTATTAAAAAATACATCCCCCTGGTGTAGCTCCAATATACCTTTACTAGATCCAACAAAGGTTATTATTGCATCAATATTACGTGCTGCACCGTTTGGACCAAACTTAATTTTTCCTCCACTAGATGCATCAAGTAGCTTGATTCCTGCGCCTGTAGATTTTACATCACCAAGGAAATTAGCAGTGCCGTCTTTTATATTAATTTCTTTTGATTGCACAAAGTTTTTAAAAGTTACTTCCGTGCCTGCAGCACCATTAACTTCTATTCTGGCAAGTTCGTTAACTGCCCCAGCTTTGCCCGTTACCTCGCCGCCATCACCGAATCTGACCAAGCCACTGCCTGCATTAGAGTTTAAAATATCACCAATTTTTGCATATTTATCAAGATGGAACTCTGAATTAACCCCTTGCAATGTGAGTTTTTTTGAACAAGTTTCACCTTGTACATTAACATATGCAACTTCAGAGATCATATCCTTAATCTCCAGACCACTTGAACCAACATTACCTGATATTATTGCCTTTGATTTAAATCTTAGGGTTCCTCTGCCATCCGCGCCAGTTTTAACAGAGCCTGTTAATTGTATTGAATCATTAAATACTATTTCACCATCAAATCCATTAAAATTAGATTCATCTATTTGTACATCCTTATTCCAAATCACCTGAGACATGTCTGCATTCATGAATTTTAATGTACTACCAGCCCCGCCCTGTATTATATCTGTGAAGGTAAGAGGCTTGCCAGCTACTGAAATATTAGCTTCAATATCTTTTGCATAAACTGGCATTTCAACATCTATAGACTCCACGCCACTAGCAATAAACTTATTTATTCTACTGGTTTTGGATTGCCCAACAGATTCTCCGCCAGTAAGGCCAGTTAATTTCATTGGCGCATCTAGAACTGTTTCTAGCTTGAATATACCATTTAAATCTATACTCACAGCTTTGCCTGCTGCATCAATATAACCACCACCCAAGGCTTTGCCCTGTCCTATATTAACATTTTGCTGAGAGGCGTGGTTGGTCATGTGAAGTACGGAATTATCATCATCAAATTTCAACACATGGCTAGCTGTTTGTTGCAACAATTGCGGTGTAGCTATACCCGCACCACCAATTTGCAGAGTTGCTGCTTTGCCGGCTTTACCTATATTAATATTTCTAGCATTAGCCCATTTTTCTGAAGTTACTTCAAAATCAGTGTAAACATTCAAAGTTTCTGTACTTGTTGCACTATCGTATAAATCCAAATGAATAGTGATTTTTTCGTTTACTGCACTTTCAATATTTAAAAAGTAATCTGTGTTAGTAAATGTATAATAAGTCCATATTCTTTTGTTATCTTTTGCATAACCAAAGCCACTATAGTCATTGCTACCACCTGATAAAGTCAGCACAGTATTTGGCCCTTTTGAATTATCACCCCAGAAAAATAAACCAGCCTTTTTATTGTCGGCAACACTTGCATCAGCAGTTACAGAAAGAAGTTTTAAATCTGGCTCTCTGTCATAGTGTCTATATAAAACATTATTAGTGTTTTGATCTATTCTTGCTTCTGTAATGGGGGCACCTGCTGTAGAAATCCAGTTAAATACAACACCGTTTATCTGATTTTTGAGCTGCATAGTATCGCCAGTATATGCTCTGTCATTTTTTCCACTGACGCTATCAGTCCAGTAAGTGGTGCGATGCGTATCATGCCAGCTAGTTTGTGTATTTATTTTAATTCCAGCATGAGCTGTATTAAGGCCAGTTGTAAATGCAAGTGATGAGGCTGTGAACATCATCTTATTTAAAAATTTCTTCATTTTAATAGACAGCTTGGTTAATTAAATTAACTACTAATTCTATCAAAAATTGATAATTTTTGCCGATATTTATACTAAATAAAGATATTTTTTGGTATTTTTTCTACCTTTTGTTGTAATCGTGTTTTTAGTTATTGCTTTCTTCCAAAATACCACAAAAATTTTTTAATAAATGATTTTTCGATTCTATTATTTGACAGCGCATAAAAAATATGCATACAATTTACTAGCAATAGATCAACTAAAAAAATATATGTTATGGGTAAAAATAAAGAGCAGATTATAGAAATAGGTGCTATGAATCAGATAGCCAAAAGTAATAACCTAGCTCAAAAAGCAGGCTTTAAAAAACTAGCTATTTTTGATGAAAGTGGCAATCATTCCAATCTAGTTATCAGAGTATTACCTGGTTCGTTTTTTATACCAGAGAAAGATCTCCAAATAAAAAGACTGGCCTTGTATGAATCTTCAGTAGTGCAAATTAAAGAAGGCATCGAATTAAAGATGGCTCAATTACATCACAGACAAACCAAAAGTGAAGTGGATAGCACAATTGAAGGGGATTACAAAACAAAGAGGACTACATATAAAAAAGATAAAAAAATTGCAATCGATGAAATAAAAACTAATCAAGCAGAAACTGATGAAGTTGAGATATCCGGCGAAATTGAGGATACATTTAAAACAGGTACATTTGATAATACAGGCGAGTAAAAATACTGTCATGCGCGGGCAATACTGAATTATTCTTCATCACGAACGTGAATGAAGTGATCTTTTTCATTGAAATTCTTTCTTACGAGATTGCTACGTCGCTGACCGCTGCTAGCGGCCATCTTTTACAATATAAAAACTGCCCAAATCATATATATAACAGTTGCGTAAAAAGCTACCATTTTCACCTTCTTATATTTCCTTGTGATGATGGAGGATATGGTAAGTATAATTAACCCTGGATATGATATTTCTAAAACTGGACCAAGAATCTTTGCTATTCCATTAAAGTCAAATAATGACACAGCAAAAGATATTATAGTAGTTATCACTAATATAAAAGGAAACTTTTCTTCCCCAATAGCAGAGAATGAACATATATATTTAGCAAAAATATTATGTAAGGCAACAGCAGTGGTTATACACGAAAGAAGCATTATAATCGCTATAAATATTACACCATTCTTGCCTAGTATATGATTTGTTATAGCAGGCAGTATTAACTGTCCAGATAAATCTGTTGCCACCTCGCTATAATGCGAACCTAAATAAGCAAAGCCTAGGTAAATTAATGAAAGTAATGACAAACCAAGAATGCTTGGTGCCAATGCTGCTTTAAAGAGCTCCTTTTCAGATAAACCTTTATTTGCAGATTCAATTTGTTTAAACACCATGCTAGAGAAAAATAATGCAGCAAATATGTCCATAGTTGCATAGCCTTCAAAAAAACCATTAGTAAAATTTTTGCCAAGCCCTGCACTGCTATGTTCAATAGGTTCTGCATTATATATTCCTGCTACTATCAATAGTATCAAGAAAAATAACAGGATCGGCGTCAAAAATTTGCCTAGTATATTAAACATATATTTTTCATTTAAACAAATAACTACGCATGTAAAACAAAATATAGCACTGAAATATACAAGAGATATATCGCTTGATATATATTCAATACCACCATGTGCTACTGTTATGCATCTTGGAATAACACCAAATGGCCCCATAACAGAGACAGAAAATAAAGGAATAGCGATTTTTGCAATACTACCAACTTCTGAGAATAAATTTTCATAATTGCCTTTATATAATTTTATTACTATAAGGCCAAGAAGCGGCAAAATTATACCTGTGCAAAAAAAGCCAATAAAAGCAATAAGCCAATTATCTGCATTATTAATGCCTACAGTTAGTGGAAATACTAAATTTCCTGAGCCAAAAAACATAGAAAATATAGCAAAGCCATAGAAAAAAGTTTGCCTGTTCATTTTAATATATTTATTATTATTTTCAGTTAACATCGATTATTTTGCATACACTTCAAAGCATCATAAATGACATATCCTTATAATGCAATAAGAAATAAGATAATAAAATTAAGCGCTAAAAGAGCTGCCACAACCACATTTACCAGTCTCATTAGGATTGGTGAATACAAAGCCAGATTTAAATTCTTCTTCGATGTAATCCATTTGCGTGCCAATTAAATACATCAGGGCTTTGGGGTCTATGAAAATAGTGACACCTTTATCGTTAATCTCTTCATCATACTTATTTTTTTCATCCGCATACTCAACCTCATATTTGAAGCCAGAGCAACCACCAGAGCGAACACCAATACGTATTCCAAGAGACTCTTCGCCTCGCTGATCAAGCAGTAACTTTACTTGACTAGCTGCAGCTTCTGTTAGCGACATTATTTGATCTTTTTCCATAAAGGCAATTATTGTTGCTTATTCTTATAGTCTTTTATTGCCGCTTTAATTGCATCTTCTGCAAGCATTGAGCAGTGTAGTTTTACAGGAGGAAGAGATAAATGCTCGGCAATTTCTGTATTTTTAATCTCAAGAGCAGAGTCAACATTCTTACCCTTAACCCATTCGCTAACTAAAGAACTAGAAGCAATTGCAGAACCGCATCCAAAAGCTTTAAATTTTGCATCTGTTATTACGCCCTCATCATCTACTTTAATTTGTAGTTTTAAAACGTCGCCGCATGCAGGCGCACCAACCAGGCCAGTACCAACATCTGCATCTTTTTTATCCATAGTCCCCACGTTGCGAGGATTTTCGTAGTGATCTATAACTTCTCTGCTATATGCCATAATTTTTACCTATTTTTTTAATTGAATTTTTTAACTTTAATGCCCAGACCATTTAATACTATCAAGGTCTATTCCTTCTTGCACCATTTCCCAAAGCGGGCTTAATTCGCGCAAGTAATTAATCTTCGATAACATAAGCTCTGCCGCGTATTCTACTTCAGCAACAGTAGTAAATCTTCCAAAACCGAATCTAATTGATGTGTGTGCCATCGCATCATCAACCCCAAGAGCGCGAAGAACATAAGAAGGCTCAAGCGATGAGGATGTACAAGCAGAACCAGATGATACAGCTAAATCTTTAATTGCAAGTATCATAGACTCGCCCTCAATATATGCAAAACTTAAATTTGCATTCCCCAAATAGCGCTGCTTAGCATCGCCATTTAAATAAATCTCATCCGCACTTGACTGAATTTTATTTACAAAAATATCATATAGTTTCTTGACGTGCGCTGCGTCTTTTTCCATTTCTTGCGATGCAATTTCAGCTGCTTTGCCAAGCCCTGCAACCAAAGCCGGAGAAAGAGTTCCAGAACGCAGGCCTCGCTCTTGCCCGCCTCCATTGATAAGCGGCAAGATTCTAACCCTTGGTTTTCTTCTGATATATAAAGCGCCAATACCTTTTGGTCCATATATTTTATGACCAGAAATAGATGCTAAATCAATATTGCACTCATCCACATTAATTGGAATTTTGCCAAAGGCTTGTGCTATATCAGAATGGAAAAATGCACCTTTCTTACGGCATATTGCACCAATTTCCTTCAATGGCTGCACTACTCCAATTTCATTATTAATCGCCATGATGGATACAAGCATTGTATTGTCTGTGATTGCATCTTCAAGCATTTTAAGGTCAACAAGGCCGTTTTTTTGCACTTTAAGATAAGTTACTTCAAAACCCTCTTGTTCCAAATTACGGCACGTATCAATAACACATTTATGCTCGGTTACCAATGTCACTATATGATTTTTTTTACTACCATAGAATTTAGCAATTCCTTTCAAACTCATGTTATTAGATTCGGTAGCACCCGAGGTAAAAATAATCTCCTTTGGTGAAGCACCTATTAAATTTGCTACTTGCTCGCGCGCTGCCTCGCATGCAGCTTCTGCTTCCCAAGCATAAGAGTGGCTTCTTGAATGAGGGTTTCCAAAATGCTGACTAAAATATGGAAGCATTGCCTCGAGAACGCGTGGATCAACTGGAGTTGTTGCTTGATTATCTAGATATATAGGTAATTTACCACCTTCATCTATTACTCTTTGCCTTAATTCTTGTAGCTGTTTCATAATTTTTACCTATTAATTTTTTTGTATATTTCAATAAATTTATTTACATCTTGTTCTGTGCTAGTATAGCCAAGCGACAATCTTAGAGCAGAGTTGATATGTGAATCATCATAGCCCATAGCTTCTAGTACATATGATTTTTTAACCTTACCAGACGAGCAGGCAGAACCAGCACTAGCTGCAACATTTTCCATATCTAGAGCTATGAGCTGCGTTGAAGATTCCATATTTGGGTTCATTACTAAGCTTGTATTTGGCAATCTATGTCTTGCATTCTTGGATGCTATCACCAGACCATCTATATTACTTAATAGTTCTTGCTCTAATTTATCGTGCAGTTTTTGCATATGCGAAATACGCATATCAAGCTCTTGGGGCAAAACCAGTGCAGCTGCGCCAAATCCTGATATAGCAACAACATTTTCAGTTCCAGGGCGAGCGCCTTTTTCCTGGCCACCGCCAAAAAATATTGGTTCAATATGATGCTTAGCCTTGGCAATTAAAGCAGCAGCACCAACCGGCCCACCAAATTTATGCCCCGAAATAGAAGCGAAATCAAGATCCATGTCAGCAATATCTACAGCAATTTTACCAATAGATTGTACCATGTCGCTATGAATTAACGCATTATGTTTTCTAGCTATTTCTACAACTGCATATAAATCATTCACTACTCCCGTTTCATTATTTGCATGCATAATTGAAACTAATTTCTTTGGGGCTTTGGAAGTTGATAATTTCCTGTCTAAATCCTCTAAATCAACGCCACCATCATTTAAAACTTTTATATGTTTTATATTAGCTGATTTATTCATCCATATGGATGGATGCTCTGATTCAGAAATAAATATTTCAGCATCATTATTTCTAAAGTTACCCAATATAATATTATTAGCTTCCGTTCCTGTTGCTGTAAAAATTATATTATACTCACTGAGCATATATTCTAATCCCAGAATTGGAGCCAAATGCTTCCGTGCATTTTCTAGAATCGATTTACCAATTCGACCATATGAGTGCACAGAAGAAGCATTAAGTGGCCGTTCTCTCCACTCCTCCATAGCGCTCACAGCACTAGGGTGAATATTAGTTGTTGCATTATGGTCTAAATATATCATACATTAACCTTGCAGTGAAATTTCATCGTTTATAATATCTGCAATAGAGATACTAGCAAAGTACTCTCTTATTTTGCGTCCCAAACCTTTCCATAAATCATGGGTTTTACAGTTTTTTCCTTCTTTTCTGCAATTTTTATCGGTAGAACATCTAGTCATCTTTAAATTTTCTTCCACCGCATCTATAATAACTTCTACAGTGATTTCATCAGAATTTTTGATTAAAGTATAACCGCCACCTGGCCCTTTGATAGAATTAACTATTCCTGCATTTTTTAATTTTAAAAAAATTTGCTCTAAATAATTAAGAGGAATATTTTGATTGGCAGAAATATCAGCAAGGCGCATGGGATTTGAGTTTGCATTCTGAGCTACTTCAGTAATTGCCATCACCGCATATCTGCTTTTGGTGGTTATCATCATAACAAGAATTTTTTGTATAATTTTATTAAAAGTTACATGTATTTATACTTTAGCCTAGTAATTTAGTCAAGTATATATTTAATTTAATAAAAAATAAATCCAGCCAGCATGAACGCCACCCGCGAATGAGCCTGCAGGCGAAATGTGGCAATCTTGTTAGTATGAACTCCAGTTCCAGATATCACTTCGCTTTGCTCGTGATGACGAATTTGGCTAAAAAATATATAAATTTTATGATCGTATATAAGGGCCGCCCCATATATACGATCATTCAAACTTACCATAAAAAAAGTATTTTTTTGCTTTAGCAAAAATAACTTTATTCTATATTTAATAAAAGCTATTAGATTAAATATTAGTGGGCTAAAAAAGATGCGAAGTTTAAAAAACTTAAACGAGATATCTTTTTTAGCCCACTAATATTTAAAAATAATGGCTTCTATTTAGAAGTTAACGCGAAGTGTCAACGACCCTTCATGACCTATACGCTTCAAAGCAATCTTGCAATCATAGCCAACGCCATATTCGAACATGCCTTTTTCTGCATTAATATCAAAACCAACAGTAAATTCAGTTCTTATTGCTTTACGCTTCTTGATGTCAACCCCTTGCCCTTGAGAAACTAGGTCAATCTCGACAGTTGGAGCTTTACCAATCAAATCATGTTCTACAAATGCATGCACAGATGGCGTAACTTTAGTATCTGCAAGCTGCATAGGTCCGAATGCCATCTTAGCCCCAACCACAGCCTCCAAAATATTAGTTGCTTTAGTTTTAACATGTGTATCAAAAGAACCTACTAGCTTATAGCTTGCCTCGTTTACTCTGATATATCTCAGACCAAACATTGGGCTAAATGTACCATAGTCACTAGGCATTTTATAGCCAAGCATCGCCTCACCCAGCACAGACATTGTATCGTAGTTACTCTTAACTTTTTCCGTGCCATTTAGGCCTTTTCTTACATCTGTTAGCTTCGTATGATGCACACCAATAGTACCAAGAGTATTTGCAAACCAACGATCAGTCAGCATATGCACGCCATAAAGCGACAGCATGTAAGAGTTCATCTCGGTTTTATCGCCTGCCTTAACATTTTTGTGACTGATATCAGAATGTGCAAATGTGGCTGCTGCACCAACTATCATGTTTTCATTGGCCTGGATATCTATACCAAGGTTTGCACCGAATCTTTTACTAATATAGCCAATACTATCTTTATGATTTCGCTGAACAGTGTAGTTATAGAAAGGGTTAAACCACGCACCATATTTAGTACCTTCGCAACCACCAGCTGCCGTACCGGATATCTGCCCATTATCTGAAATTGTTGTGCCAGCTATCGAGGCCGCTAAATCATTAGCAAGAGTATCTGCTCTATTTGTTAATCTATTAGCAAGCTCTTTTTCAAACTCTTCAGCCTCTTCCTGCGTCATACCAAGAGTACTCATTAATATCGCTGCACCAGGAGAAACGCCAGCAAGAGCTCCAGCACCGCCACCACCTGCAGTGCCCGCAGGACCAGCAGGGCCGGCAGGACCATCAGGACCATCAAGACCTCTGTCACCTACTGGACCTTGCACGCCATCTATGCCAACTGGGCCAATATTTCCGACAGGGCCATCAACACCAGTATCACCAATTGGACCTTGCTCGCCGGCTATACCCGGGCCACCAGTTGCACCAATAATACCATCTTCACCTTGCGGGCCTTGCGGGCCTTGCTCGCCTTCTTCTGGAGCTGGAGTCCAGTTTTTAACTGTTAGATACAAGCTACCATTTTCTATTTCTGGCATTAATGTCAGAGTTGTATTATCGCTATTCTCTACTATGAAATTATTAATATCAAGAGGCGCCACTTCTGCTCCATTATTTTCAAGCACTTTTATTCTGCTACCATCTTCAAAACTAATTTCATGATGCGGATAGAAAGAAGCCTGGTCTCTAGCATCTACGATAATTTGTGTATTCGGAGTATACTCAACACCACCATTTGCAATCAGATGACCGTTATCTACACTATCTATTTTATATAAATAATATTCACCATCTGGATAGTTTGCTATATCTCCATAATCATAATGATGCGGTGTATTAACTGCGCTCAGAGCCAGGGATGTAATATCTAGGCTAATTCTATTCTCGCCTGTGAATTTCATCACTCCGCCAGATGTTACAGTATGCCCCTTCAAATCAATATGTGAATTATTTAGATCAAGATTTCCTGTAACTTCTAGATTCTGATTAATATTAATGAAACCTCTATTAAACTCAGTTAGTGTTGCTTCAATTTTTGCTATATTAATATTAGCTACGCTATTAGCGTGATTAGAGAATGATATTCTATCTGCACTACCAGTAATGTTTTGATTAATAGTTATATTGCCTTCAGCTATCACTTCACCAGCCGCTGCTGCAATTGCTGAATCAAGAGTTGCTCCGTCTTTCAATATTAATTTTGAAATACCTCCTGTTAGGTTCACGCTATTACCAGTAATAGTACCACCAATTGTTGCAGTTGCTGCATTAATCTCAATATCATCAACAGCTATGCCATCAATCACTCCTCCATCTTTATTATAAGTAACTTTAGCTAGAGGATTGCTTGCACCGATATTATTCATCATAATTGGATTATTAGAATTAAATATCAGCTCACCCGCACTTGCAGTTAATGTATCAAAATTTGCATTATATAATGAAACATCACCTGAAAGATCTGCAATAACTCCTGTATCTAGATGGAAATTAATTACATTATCACCGCCCTCTGCTGTTCCAAGCTGTTTGGTAAATACATTAGTAGTCGCAGGCAGAACGTACGTTACTTCATTGCCTTTACTTGTATTTGCATAATTTGTATCCAGCATTGAACCGGCATCTGCAAATGTTACTGTCGCATGACCATAAACACCTTCGAAATTAATATAATCAGACGCCATAACTGCAGATGCAAACGTAACATCACCGCCGCCAATAATGATATTAGCAGGAGCTAATGTTCCCACTGGAGCATTCACGCTCATTAGCGGACCATTCACCGTTTTTAATATACCTGGGCCATCAATAGTAGGAGCTGTGATGTTTGAATCTAGCTCTAAAGTTGCAAATTGACTAATTGTAGCAGGGCCATCGAATGCATGCTCTCCTTCTATTTTTGCAGTTTTATTAACACCTGTAACGTCAAGCTTGTTGAATACACCACCAGCATTTGGCGCCGAGAAAATATTATCACCAGCAAGTTCAAGATCAGCAGCAGCGCCGCTATTTGTTCCAGCAAGAGCATAGAAGTTAACTCTATCTTCAAGCTTAAGAACTGCTGTTCCTGCCATATCGAAAGACTTAAATTTATTCATGCTATCACCATATGACATAGTTCCTGCATACAAACCAGGTGATTTCAAGGTTAGATCATTACTTGCTTTGAATATAGTGTCATTATTTGTCAGATTCACTTTAAGTGCCATTAATTCTTGCGCAGCACCTGCATTCATGTGCAGTGTTCCGCCAGCACTAGTAATCTCTTGAATTGCATTAGATGCACCTGTCATCATAAATTCGCCATCAACATTATTATTCACAAGATGTTTCAGCATTACTCCTGTTGCACTATCACCTATATCACCAGCAAAAGTAACTGTGTTTGCACCAACACTATTAGCGATTTCTAGCGTACCTTTGGCACCTCTATTTATATTAAGTTTAGGAACAACTCTAGCACCCGCACCTTCAATCAAAACTCTACCTCTAGCTTGATCGTCATTAAATGTTATGCCATTGACAAAATCATCATCACCAGCAACATTTGCAAGCGCAACTGTACCCGCTCTATTAATGAATAAATCAGTTACATATGTAGTTCCCTGAAATTCTACTTTTTGCGTTTCATCACCATCTAGATTAATTAATTTAATATAGTCAGCAACATTCTCGCCGCTAAATTCAAGAGCAACATCTGCAACACCAGTTGTACCAGTTACAACAACACTATCCTGGAAATTCATAGTATTGCCATTTGCAACATCTGTATGTATAAAATCTGTAAATAATTTACCTTGGAAAGTAACTACATCATCACCTGAAGCATAGAAATTTACTTCCTGAGTATGTACATCATATCTGAATATATAATTCGTAGGACCTCTTCCTAAATTCCTCAAATCAACATGGAAAAGCGGTAAATCAGCTGTACCAACGCTACTTGCAATTTCATTTGCCCCGCCAAGATCTAAAAAGCCCTTACCAGCTGCTAGCGTAGTAATACTTTTTGCACCTTTAGCTTCTGAATATTTTGGCGCATTAACACTCATACCAGGTGCAAGAGCTAGCAAACCACCCCCTGCTCCAAATTCTACATCACCATACACATTTTGATCCGCTCTTAATTGGCCAAGATTAAGTGCATCACTATTAATTTTGATAGTTTTTGCATGAATATCTTGCTCAAATTCACCTGTTGCCTTGTCTACATTAACAGTAAGTAGTGGTCTTGGCTTATAGCCATCGCTACCTGTAAATCCATCAATTTTATTATAACCACTAACTATATTCAAAGTACCGGTATTATCTACCTTAGTAGTTACGTTACCCAATATAGTAGTATCCGTGAAATTCACAACACCATCTTCTTCAAAGATAATGTCAGTATTAATGCTAGAAGTGTTAAAACTTACATTTGCAAGAGTATTATTAATTTTAAAATCTTTCGCTGCTATTATGCTATCAAAAAATGATACATTACCGTCTTTATTCACTTGAATGTGATTAAGAGCATTACCAACTACACCAACATTAGCATAAAATTCTGATTCAGAATTAATAATCAATGAACCATACCTGTCATTTTCAGCAGTGAAATTTATTTCTGTAATCATTGGTACGTTAACATGAACCCGAGCATCGCGCGATGCAAAATGCATATCTTTAGTATAAATTGCATCTGTATTAAACTTAATAACACCAGGGCCATATGCTGTTATAACCCGAAGGTTAGCGCTGTCGGTACCCATATCATGGTTAATATCGTAATTTCTTTCAATAAACACTTCGCCCGATCCATCAACATCCGGGTAAATTGCTCCCTCAACTCTTGAATCTTGCATCAGCTGCACGGTTGCGTCATTTTTAAGCAATACATGATCTGTAGGTGTTAATGTTTTTTGAACGCGTAATTTTGCATCACCTGCACTATTATCCACAGTCACCAATGTTGCATTAACATCATCTGCAAAAGTAACTAATAGCGAACCAGGGTTCACATTAATTTCTGCAATTTCAGAAGCTGCGCCTGCAGCATCTACACCAACTTTTCCTAAGAATTTAGTTTCAGCATTTAAATTAAGCACGCCAGTTCCTGCAGCTGTGTTTGTCACAGGGCCAAAAATATATGACATACTATTGACATCTACTATTGCTGCTGCGTCATTTAAATTTAAATTATGAACATAAAGCTCATCATTAAATATAGTTGTACCAGTTCCTGTATTGATCTGCTTCAATGCCGCACCATTATTACCAACTTTTTGGCTTAATGTAAAGCCACCAGCAAGTGTCAGCGTACCTATATTATCTTTATGCACTTCGACAGGAGAATGCACTGTTTTGTCAGCACCAGCAGTTGTTGCGCTGAATATCACTTCACCATCATCATAATATCTAATTTTGCCATCTGCTGCTTTAATTGCATTGAAATTATACATAAAGTCAACAACAGCATCGTCATGCCTTATTTCCAAAACACCAGCTTCTACTAAACCAGGGAATTCGACCTTTCCAGCGCCTTGAGCCTGAATAGATTTAAGCGCATGTTCTACGCCAACATTACCAGCAATATAACCAGCACCGCCGAACATTAAATGACCGCTTTCAGCTGTTGGGGTGATTGTTGCAACCGCACCATCTTTATCTGTAATTACATCAGTCTTGTCATTGATAGTTGCACCGCTGCCGTCTGGCAAGAAATCAAGCCTAAAACCATCTGCAACCCACAGAGTTGAATCTGCATTAATAAACGCAATATTTCCAACAGTATGAGCGCCAGGATTCATCACGGATGCTTTTCTGGTGCCTTTTACTTCCCATAATTTTATGTTTGTAGATGTTCCTTCATATACCGACTCATTAAAGAACGATAATATACCGGCAACTTTGTCAGTCAAACCAGATGGATCACTAAAACTACTGACTAAAGAAGGATCTATAAATTCACCATACGTGTTACCAATCAACACCACGTTGCCATATGTTGCAGTCTTAGCAAGATTTTGGTAATAAATAGATAATCTATGATCAGCTCCATTAAAATTTATGTAATTTGTTGAATGAATTGGATCTGTTGCATCCTTTACATAATCAATAACTCTAAAATCTCTACCAAGCTGCATCTCTGTTGGCTGAACATGTCTTTGCCACCAACCAATCTGACCCTGTTGCCATGTGTTATCATTTGATGCATCAATCGCTGGATTGTCATTATATATACGCACTAAACCTTTACCAATTGCTGTAGAGTATGGTACTGCCGCCGCATCCACTACACCAAAATTCAAACGCTCTACATATGATGTCCTGTTCTCAGTACCAAGAAAACCTGTGCTACCTAAAATCATTCTTATGCCTGGCTCTGTCATTGATACGTTTATATCCTGGGCATATATTGGTCTATTTACAAAAATATTGTCATTACCGCGCGCATTAAAGGCTTTCGCCATGCTTGTTGGGCTAGTACCAATAGAAGAGCCTGCATCATGAGTAGCTTCCCAGCCAACATTTGCAGAATATGCACCATTCGAATTTGGATGCTTCACAGCTTCTACTGTAATCACGCCATGGTTATTGCCACCAAGTTTATTGCCATCGCGCATTCTTACATCATGCTTAATGTTACTAGAAAATGACAAAACACTGAATACTATTTCAGAATCTGGATGTTTGAAATTAATACTTGCTCTTTCAATATTATCCTCTGCAGGATCTGTAGAATCTTTTGTCCAGTGCGCGCGGATTTTGTCGTTATGCATCAAGTGCAATCTTCTTGCACCAGTATTGGTCGATTGCTCGATATATTTATTTGCAAGGTTAAATACCAAAGTTGCAGGCTTTATATGGTCACCACCAAGTCCTGATTTGTCAAAAGTATTATATTTTGGATCGTCATAATCAACACCAATATCTATTCTATGGTACCTAGACCATGTCTCATGGTTAACAACCAAGCTGGTATTAACTTCCAGATTTGCTCTATGAGAATTTACAACCTCCGTCACTGTTGGCGTGCTTGCATTATACGCACCATTAAAATATGTTGTATAGTCAAACCACTGCCATGACGAACCTGCTGCATCTGTAGGCAATCTAGCATCAACAGCAAGAGTAGACTCAGATACATTACCAAGATTAAATTGCATTATAGCCGAGTAGTCTGGATACCAAGCTATATTATCAGGATTTGGCCCAGTAAAAATTGTTCTTGTGTCGTTACCCCAATCATGCACAAATTGCCTATTAGTGTACACTGTGGACACACCACCGCTATCAATAATATTACCTATCGACAATGGTCCGCCACTATTTTTTGAACCAAGACCTCTATTAACTAGGTTAAAATAGTACCCTGCATAATCAACCTGAGCAATATGAGCCATACCTGACTGAAAATCCATATTGTTATTTACATCAGGTCCAGAATATCCATCTGCTGCTTCAGAACCTTTTTCAGAACCAATAAAAGCAGATGCATTTCCAGATTTCACTACCAAAGCCCCATGCGGGATAGTTGCTGCTGGAGTTACTCCAGCTAGAGTATCTGTATATGTATTACCTGGACCAAAAGTAACAGTAGACCCAGCCTGCGCATTATTTGCAAAGCTTCCTGCAACACCTGCTGCAATTGCCATCATTGAAGTACTAGCTAAAAACTTTTTTAATTTATTTGTTTTACTCATAATTTCCTTTCCCTAAAATAATCTTAAAGTTATAAATAATTACCTTTAGATAGAATAAATGATATTATTATCATTTATTAATTGAAGCACTTGACGTCATTGCCTAACAATTCAATTAATTACTTAATTATATCTAAAAAGCATTTTAATTAATAAAAATACTTCTCCAGTATAGCCGGGCAATGAACATTAAAGCAAGAACTGCTAGTATAATTAGGTGCTTATATTTTTAAACTATATTTATTATGCAACACTAAGTCTATTTTCTACAAAAATAACCATACTTAACGAGCAAATAAGCCACAAAATTATTTTTATTTTTTAATATAATCAAAGTGGGTAGCTATAAATATTAGACCATTTGCAAAAAAAATAATAAAATTGACTTATATGTTTTTTATCTATTGACAAACTAAAAGCTCATTAAATTTTATGAAAACAAACAACGAACAAAAATTACTAGCAATACTAGAGCCTTATCTTGAAGAAGATTATGAATCTGAATTAAAAGATATTTTTGAAGAACTCGAAAAAAACGACGATATTGGCGCAGCAATAGATGCAATATTAGAGCAGACTGATGATTTGCTGGAAATTCAAGCAAAAACTGTTCTGCTTATTAAGCAACATTTAAAGTTACGCGCAAAAGAAAAAAAGAAAAAGCAAGACATCACTAAAGACGAAAAAGAGCTAGAGATCATAGAAGAAGAAATAAATAAAGATATAACCGAGCTTGCACGCCGCCTATTAAAACAGCTCGATCAAGATCTTGATATTGCAATTCTTTCCAAAAAAGATAGAGCTTTTATCCTGGACAAAAAAGCCAAAAAAGATTTCAAAAGAATCATAGAGGGTTTTGCAGTATATGAAATATATAAAGTAATGAACCCACGCAGAATAGCGGGCGAAACAAAAAAGCAAAATTTCAAAAATAATTTATTTGTTGGCGGCAAAGGGCTTGCCATGAAATATGAAGGAGGAAAAAAAGCAGACCTTGCCAAATATAGCACAAAAGAATTAACCTTGATGCAAAAACAAGCCAAAGATTTCAGAAAAAACGGAGGAGAAAAAGGCTGGAGCAAATGAATTTTTGCCACTCCTCGAGCGATTTATATTTACTTTATAGCCCAAAATATGCTATAATATGAGCTATAAATATTTAAAATATAGCCCAAGATGACTATTATGAAATGGGCTTAACAACAAAAAAAGCATCTTAAACATAAATACGACATTTTTACTCTTGACATGAGTAGATAAATTTTGTATTCTCCGTCACCATATATCATTTATAAAAAATTAAAGTAGATCTAATCATGTCTAGAAAATGTGAATTAACAGGCGTTGCAGTGCAATATGGAAACAATGTTTCCCACTCATGCAGAAGAACAAGAAGACGTTTTGAACCAAATATCAGAACAGTGCTATACACAAGTGAAGTGACAGGGCAAAAATATAGATTCAAAGTTGCTGCAAAAGCAATGAGAACCGTTGAAAAAATTGGGAGTCTTGATGAATTTATGCTTAAAGCAAAAACAAATAATTTATCTTTGAGAGCTAAAAAGCTTAAAAATGAAATTGTTAAAAAGAAAAAAGAGGCTTAAAGTGAAAAAAGACATACATCCAGCCTATCAAGAACTTAAAATCAAAATCGGCAAAGACGAGTTTACAACAAAGTCAACACTAAAATCAGGTGAGCTTTTGATGGATATAGACTACAGAAAGCACCCTGCGTGGAATAAAGATAATGTTAACTTAGTAAATCAGTCAAATAAAAATGTTAGCGATTTCAACAAGAAATTCGCTGGCCTATCATTTGGTGTAAAAAAATAATTCTTCATGCGCATGCGAGGCATACTCGTCATGCGCGAACGAAGCACTCTAGTCATCGCGAATGAAGTGAAGCGATCTCAGGAGTAGGAACTCATACTCACAAGATTGCCATGTCGCTACCGCTCCTCGCAATGACTTTTATCGTCATGCGCGAGCGAGACACCTTGTCATCACGAGGAGCCCTGGAAGGATGAAGTGGTGATCTTTTTCATTGGAGCTCGTACTCACAAGATTACCACATTTCACCTGTAGGCACATTCGCAATGACTTTTATCGTCATGCGCGAGCGAGGCACACTCGCCATACGCGAGCGAGGCATAATTAAATATTAGCAGCTAAAAAAGATACGAAGTTTAAAAAACTTAAATGAGCTATTTTTTTAATCAAAGTATGTAACATCACCAATTTCTTAAAAAAACATATATAAATTTTATGACCACATATGCAGGCCGTCCTGTATATGTGGTCATTCAAACTCACCATAAAAAAAAGTATTTTTTTGCTTCAGTAAAAATAACTTTTTTTATCTCCTTTAGAAGTTAACCCTAACAGATAATGTACCCTCATGCCCGCTACGTTTTTTAGCCCATCTATAGTCATATCCAACACCAACTTCTACAGATTTAATCTCTGTATTAAAGTCAATACCTACGCTATATTCAAACATTTCAACTTTACGTTTTATTGGCGTGATTGTTTTGCCTGTTTGCGACTCAATTCTCTGCGTTGGTGTTTTGGCCAGCACATCGTAGCTAAGCGTACCATGAATCTCTGGAGACACTTTCAGCTGAGCAACTTCAAATTGCTTGCCACCAATTCTTAATCCTGCCATTAAATCTAGTGACTGATCAGCTTTTGTACGCACAGTTCTATTGTCAATTGCATTGGTCTCGGTGTAGCTAATAGCGCCAACTCTGTTATATCTGATACCAACTGTTGGAACAATTGCATATCCATGCTTCTTTACTTTTGCACCAAGCAAGAACTCAGAACCAACGGAAGTAACATCATAAGCGCCATGCGCATTCTCTCCTTGCCTTAGGTCATTGTTCTTAACATTATGCATACCAACTGTCACAATACCGTCGATAAATATCTTGTCAGTAAGTTCACGCAGAGTATACATAGACATTAGGTAAGATGTGATCTTTGCACCATCACCAGCTTTAACTCCTTTATGCTTAATACTATTTTGCATAAATGCAATCGCACCACCAGTAATTAAATCATCATTCACCTTAAAGTCAAGACCAGCATTGAAGCCATATAGCTCTGATTTATATGGATTATGCATAGTAGATTTTTTCTGCTCAGTAACTCTGAAGAATGGGTTAAACCAAGCGCCGTACTTTGTCTCGTCCTCACCCGCTGAAGTACCAGATACTTGGCCAATATTGATGATAACAGGACCAAAAATATTAGCACCAGTTAAATTAACACCGCGAACAGTTTCTGCATCTGTTAATTCAGTACTTGAATCTTTTACGTTTGCAAGGTTTGCAGCAATAGTTGCAGCTGTTGATGCCGGGCTTGAACCTCCGCCTGAACCACCAGCGCCGCCAGTGCCACCAGTTCCTGAACCAGTGCTTGTACTACCTGCTGGCAATGAAGCACCTGCAGAGCCTTGCGGACCAACTGGACCTTGATTACCCACTGAACCTTGAGGACCATCCGGACCAACCGGGCCATCCACACCTTGCGGGCCTTGCGGACCATCCGGGCCAACTGGGCCAACCGGGCCTTGTGGGCCAATTGGGCCATCGACACCTTGCGGGCCTTGATAGCCTTTAATACCAGTGTCACCTTTTTCTCCTTTTTCGCCTTCCTCACCTTCTGGTTTCCATCTTTCTTCTGGAACTGGAAGAGCTTGTGGGCTCTTATGACCACCAACTGGCTCATCTGGAACGGTTACAATATGGGTCACCGGAATAGATGGAATCTCTAGAGCAACGCCGCCATTTTTACCTTTAACTGGAGCCCAGCCAACACCTGTGCCAACTTCAACAACTGAAGCCATGCTTGGGTCAAACGCAGTTGTTATAGCACCTTCATTCAGTATAAAATCATATCTAGTACCAGGCGCAGGCGCAGTTGCTCCTGTAAATCTTGGCATTAGAGTTATGTTGCTTGACTGAATATCTAGCATTCCATCAGCTCCAACAGCAATCCTTCCGCCATATAAAACACCCTCATCAAGATTTACATCAAATTTGAATGTATTATCTGCGTATACGCTTAGTTTAGATTTTTCTGTAATATCCATATGCTTATCATTCAGAGTAATCTCACTGCCTGCAATATAGACATTCTCTCCTCGAATATTTATATTTGAATGGAAATTAGCTTTGCTTGACTTAAATGTTACCTCATTAGCAGTGATATTTCTGCTATATATTGGATTATTACCATAGAAAGCCGCGCTATTTATATCTGTTATATCTTTGCGGAACGTAGCATCTCTTGCGTCAACATTACCAGTTCCTGCAACTGCTGTAGTAATTGCAGAGTCCACATCAACACCATCTCTAAACAACGCTGTTGCGCCTGCCCCGCCAAATTCAATTGACTCTTCAGTATCCACAACTTTTGTGAATGTTGCAGCGACTCCTGCATCTATTTTGACTCTATCTGCATGCGTATTTGCAATCTCAGAATCTGTGCTGAACTGAACTTCTGCTAGCCTCTTGATCGGTGTACCTGCATAATTCAGTTTCATTGGAGTTGCAGTATTAAGTATCAAAGTACCTCTTTGTGACTCGCTTGTTGTGACGACTACATAATCATCTAAACTAACTGCGCCATCAAGTACTGCAGTAGAACCATCTTTAAGCTCTATATTCAAAGTGCCCGGTCCACCAGCTAAATTCTCTGTAAATGTTGTGGTATTTGCAGGAAGCATCACTTTAAACACAGTTGCTGTGGAGTTAATATAATCACTTCCACCAAGCACCGCGCCGGCATTTGTGAAATCCACAGTGATATCATTTGCGCCAGTATGCTCCATAACATTCACGCCAACTCCACTATTAATTGCTCCAGTAAATTGCAGATCAGCATTTGCAAATTCCATCTTCGCAAGCGCAGAACCTGCAGGCATTGCAGCTGTGATGATTGAATCTTTATCATTATTAAATACCATAGTACCCGCGCCATCTGCCGCGCCTTTGATGTTTGCAGCAAGGAGTGAATTATCCAGCACTAATGTAGTGTCTGCAGAAACTGTGACATCATTATTAAATCTATGCTTGCCATAAAGTTTGGCCGTTTTGCCAGCTCCTGTTGCAGAAAGCGAAACAAATCCATCGCCTGAATTCCACTCTAGATTATTCATCGGCGCAGAGAATTCATTATTACCTTCTAGGATTATGTGACCTCTTGTATCTCCTTTTTCGTCAGTATATACTTCCCTTGCAAATAAATGCACATTATCTTGCAATGTAAGCGTATTGTCATCGCCTTCAACTACAAGAGTGCGCATTTTATTATCCGCTGTTCCGTAATATACAGGCTTGCCTGGATCCATTAAAATAGCATCGCCGCCAAGACGCATACCAAATTGATTTATGGTCTCAGAATTTACATGATCTAACACAACTTCTTCTATCCTTACCTGAAGTGGTGCGCTTGCTGGCAGCAATCTAAGATTACCACCATTTCCACCCAGCCTCTGTATGTTCACATCTTCTCTGAAAACTGCAGTGTTTGCTGTGCCTGTTGAATCATTATCAATATTAAACTCATGCAGCATGTGCCCAGTTGCTATATCACCAATTTTTCCAAAGTAAAGCGATGATCTACCAAGGGTTTTTTCAAGCTCCACAGTACCTGCAACTTTTGCACCAATAATATTAATATTTGGTATTGGGTTTGTAGTTCTGTCTGTCAGCTTTTTAAAGACAATTTTACCTCCCCCATCTGGATCCATGAAGTTAAGCCCATTGGATGCCGCCTTACTTATTGGATTAATAAAATCACCAAACTTGACCGCTCCTTTATAGATATTGATATCTGTTGCATCAACCTGCTCCTCAAAATCAACAACTGTGTCTTTATCACCGTCAATATTAATTGCCTCCAGCGTGTTAACAAACGCACCATGATTATAGCTAGAACCGCTTTGACGACCTGCCATTCCAAGTACTACTCCATTTTTCTT
>JAHDEH010000010.1:0-13986 GCA_020628955.1 Alphaproteobacteria bacterium | reverse complement strand
ACAAGGCTTGCATCACGCGCATTACCTGTGAATTTAATGTTTGCCTTGCTTGCACCATCTGTGGCATTCACATTGCTGCGA
This sequence comes from Alphaproteobacteria bacterium, assembly GCA_020628955.1. GTDB lineage: Bacteria > Pseudomonadota > Alphaproteobacteria > Rickettsiales > Rickettsiaceae > Megaera_A. The sequence goes on along the minus strand of JAHDEH010000010.1, from coordinate 13,905 downwards.
ATCATTAAATCTGAATTACCAGCAATTTCAATATCACCATTTAGATTTGCTTCTGCAACAGCATATGTTAAATTATTATCGCCAGTTATCTTAAATTTATTAAAATAAGAATCAGCCCTGATCATATTCCTGCCACCGCCATGACCGACGATTTTTAATTCATTAATTGGCATGCCAGCTGCACCAATCGTTGCATATATATCCGCATGGCCGACAATTTCTAAATTACCCTCGCCAGCATTTAGCGTAGTTATTGTTTTATCTATCTTCGCATACTGACCAATCGAGAAACTCTGGCCGGTATTCTCAAACGCCAAATTCTCAGCTACCACATATCCTTCAAACCCTACGCGCGCATCTTTGCCGAGCATTCTGATTTGATCCACCTCGTCACGCAAGCTCCAGCGCGAGTGCGAGCTACCTTCATATATTATTACGCCTTGATTGCTAACGCCAACAATATCTAAATTAAAATCAACGCCGTCTGCAACTTCCAGCGTCGAACCTGCACCAAAAAAAGCTAGCCTTGTTCTGCCAATATCATAATCCATTGGCATATTTTCTGAATTGAAATCTGGGAATGGATCAACGCTCCCCTCCAGCCTTAATGTCGAACCTTTATTTATATCAATATAGCCAAGATTTGCTTTCTCTTTTAAAGTCACCTTCTTGCCAGCTCCACCATTCAGTAAGAATCTAAAGACAGTATTATCCTGCCCAATCACACCTTCCACAAGCGCATCACCTTCGAACGTAACCGTACCTGCATATCTGCCATAGCTTGCATTATAACCATTATGGTCACTATCTGCATAATGTCCGTAATTGGTAATTAAACCACTTGCCACGCCGTTAATCATACCACCGAAGCCATATGGTTTAGTAAAAGTGTCTAGCTTCAAAATATTAACGCCATCTTCAAAAATTATGTTAGAAGAAGCACCATTAGTACCAGTGAAATTAATTTCACCAATTTTATAGTTACCAGCAGGTAATCTTGGCGTGTTTTCTATTCCTCTGATTTCTTTTACGTTGCGAACATCAGCAGGACCAGCAGCTGGGCCAAGCAATTTTGTGCCATTACGCATCCAGATATAACCAGCAACATTATTCAGGTTTGCCATGTCGCCGTAGACCACACCTTCTAATGTTGAACTACGATTTAGATCAACCACAGAATCCATGCCATTAAAGTCAACAACACTTTTATGCGTGGCATTACCAAATAATATACGCGATGGAACGGCGTCTACCATTTCTGTCATGTGTTGATGATTCACAGTTGGAGAGTTCGAGCTTATGAAGGAAGTTTTTTCCCCCTGTTTTGCAAAGCGAATCACACCATCTACGCCAGTATCCACAGGTTGCACAAAATAAACAAAATTATTATTTTCTATTCTTTTGCGCAAATCATTATCTTTGGTATGCACATGTGGCTCCACTATATGGTCATGCATAGACAAAGCAGCAATATTGATAGTTTTTGCAAATACTGGTACGCTTATATCTATACGATTAATATCACTATTAATATTAAACTCTTTTGCGCGCGTTTTATTGTCAACACCAATAGATCCAGTTCCTCCATCAGACAAAGTGAATCTTCCATCGGTGCCACCTCTTTGGCCTTCAATTACTATAATACCAGAATCATCTGTCGGCACTCCTGCCAAATTAGCACCAAGCGCATTCTTAAGGTAAATATTTGCTCTAGGGTCTTGGCGTAAATGCAAAATAGAATCTGCGTTGTTAAACTGCACACTTCCGCCGTCCCATTGAACATATTGATGCCCACCTATTGTGCCAACGCTATATATTCTTGCATCTGCAGCAGTACCAATCTTGATGTCCTGCGCGCGCGTACCTGAATGGTGACTAATAAAGAAATTAGTTTTGGCTTCAACGCTTGCGTTTGTCATGCCAACAAAAGTACCATCTATCAAAATATCTCCCTGAACGCCAGTATATGTTCTGGCGGTTGCTGGGCCTGCCACCTGATGGTCAAGCGCCCTTAGCGTGTCAATAATCAAAATGCCCTTAGCACCATTACCAGTAATAGACGAAATTCCAACATAATTTACATCTGCATTTGCACTATACGCATCACCACCTGTTAGAGTAAGATTAACATAATCATAAAGCATATTTATGTCGGTTTTATCAATAAAATCAGACGAAACACCAGCACTTCTATTGGTAATATTACCAAGCACTAACTTATCTATTCGAACATGCACACTACTTATATTTTTATTATTGATATTAAATTCACTGAAATAAATATCTCCCATACTATCCGGAGTTAGGTTGGTTTTATCGTTTGATGCAGCAAGCGCTCCGCCAGTACCAATAATTATATAACCGTTAGTATTATAGTTAAACTTTAATCCTGCACCAACACTGAATGGCATAGCAGCGGTTGGCGTCAAAACATCTGCCGACCAATCAGCAGCATTTGCAGTTCTATCTAGACTTGCTGTACTACTGATATATATGTCTGATATTGGCACAGATGCACTAACATTTTCAGCTACCCCGCCAAGCATCATCGCAGCTATTGACGATGTTGCTAATATTTTCTTTAATTTATTTTCTTTACTCATAGAATTTAAACCTTTCCCAAATTTATTTTTTAAAATATCTAACACTACCAGTATAATGCACATGTTTAAAAGAAAGCAAGGGTTGAATAAGATATACAGCGATGAAATTTAAAAACTATAATTATTTTGCAACAGTGGAGTGAAAAATGCTTCATTGTTGATTATTATCCTGTTGTCATTCCCGCGAAGGCGGGAATCTGATAAGACAGAATTCGTCATTGCGAGGAGCGGTAGCGACGTGGCAACCTTGCGAGAAGGGTTTCGTCATTGCGAGGAGCGGTAGCGACGCGGCAATCTCGTGAGTTGTCATTCCCGCGAAGGCGGGAATCTAGAGACCCACACAAAGAATTCGTAGCTAGCGCCTTGTAGACCCCCGCCTTCGCGGGGGTGACATCGAAAATCCTAACGAAAAAGATCACCACGTCATCCTTCGGACTCGCCCGCGTATGACGCACTCCGACACATCAAACGTTTCATCGACCGTATTTTTAAAATATAAGATATTTAATTTAAATTTTTAAATAGTGCTTGTTTTTTTTATAGATTGGTTTATCATGATAATTGAACAATAAATATTAAAACATAATAAATTTATGCGAAACATTAAGATATATATTTTTTTTCTGATTGTATTTTTTACATTTACCTCATGCGGGGAAGGTGATAAAAATACAATATCTGCAGATTTATATATTAAAGACCATAAATTCACTCCAGAAGTGCTTGAGCTACCTGCTGGAAAAAAAATTAAAATTATAGTGCACAATCAAGACGACACAATGGAAGAATTTGAAAGCTTTGATTTAAAAAGGGAAAAAATAGTTCATGGTAATTCTCAAATCAGAGTAATTTTGGCCCCTCTGAAAGCAGGGGAATATAAATTTTTTGGAGAGTTTCACCCAGAAACTGCGAAAGGCAAACTCATCATAAAGTAGTAAAACAATGTTTAAATTAGCAATATTTGTATTTAGAGAAGGACTTGAAATCGCTCTGCTGCTTGGTATAATTATGGCAGTAACCAATCCAGTTAAAAATTCCAGAATATATATAATATTTGGCCTGATTACAGGCGTTGTACTTGCATCTTTATTTGCAATATTTACTAGCAACATAGCAAATAGTTTTGGCGGCCTTGGCGATGAAGTATTTAATGCAGTAGTAATTTTATTTACTTCTATTTTAATATCCTGGACTGTGGTGTGGATGCAAGGCTATACAAAAAAAGTAAGGCTGGAGCTTGGGGAACTATCTGACAAGATAATATCTGGCAAAGCAAGCGGTTTTATGCTTAGCTTGATGGTTGCGGCTTCTATATTGCGTGAAGTTGGAGAAATTATTTTATATGTTTACAGCGTGGCAACAGCTGGCCAGCTATCAGCCTCTGACTACATTCTAGGAGTCGGACTTGGCGGGCTTTTCGGGTTAACAGTCGGCAGCGTTTTATATCTGGGGTTAATTAGATATGCAACTAAATATATATTTCAAGTTTGTTCTTTATTCTTAACTTTGATCGCAGCGGGCTTGGCGGCACAAAGCGCAGGCGTATTTACCTCTTCAGGAATTATTGAATATTTAATTTATCCTGTGTGGGATTTATCTGAAATTATCGACAATAGCAGCACAATGGGAAAAATATTAAACGCAAGTATTGGCTACGACTCAAGGCCAAATGGAATGCAGATAATATTTTATTTATCTAGCATAAGTTTTACTCTGGGAATGATTAAACTTAAATCAGCATTACAAAAAAATTAAAATAATTAATATGAAATTTATAATAGAAATTGCCCCATTAATCGCTTTCTTTATAGGCTACAAGACTGGCGGAATCATTAATGCAACAATCTATATTTTAATTACATCTGTGATTTGCGGCGTGTTGCTGTATATCAAAGAAAAAAAAATTAATAAAGTGAATGTTATTTCAACCCTTATATTAGTTTTCTCTGCAAGCCTGACAATCTTTAGCGGCAATAGTTTATTCATAAAAATCAAACCAACTATCATGTATAGCTTGTTTGCTATTATTTTACTAATATCTGGCTACAAAGATAGCCCTGTAATTAAGCATATGCTAGGCAGCGCCATTAAACTAGGCAGCAACAGCGCATGGAAAATATTAAATACTAGATTCGTGTATTTTTTTGTTATTATGGCTTGTTTTAACGAGATTATTTGGCGTAATTTCAGTGAGGAATCATGGGTAAAGTTCAAAGTGTTTGGCGCGCTACCTATAACCATTATATTCATTATGCTGCAAATGCCATTCTTGATGAAGCATCAAAATATAGAAGACACCAATAAAAATCAATAATATTAGTAAATTTAACTTGGGGCTTTAAGCGAACTCATTGCAACAATTGCGCTCGTGGTGTGCGTTTATCGTCATGCGCGTTTGGAAATTTGGAAACACTCGCCACCTGCGAACGTAAATAGAAGTAATCTTTTTGGGCATACTCGTCATACGCGTACGAGTCATAGGCGAAATGTGGTGATCTTTTTAGGGTGGAGTTCCATCTTGCGAGATTGCCACGGCAGCGAAAACCTTCGGTTTTAGTACCTCGCGGGTGGCGGATTGAGTCATCACAACTTCAACCTCTCTTCACACATTTTTTTGGTAATATCACGTAATTTTTCAACCTCTGGAATCAGAAAATTCAGCTCTTCTTCAGTAATGTTATAACTGCGGTCATAGCGCGCTTTGATATATGCATCAATTAATAATTGATATATTCTTTTATGCTCCGCGTCCACATAGTTAAAAATGCGGCCAAGCTCCTTTTCATTATAAATTACTACCACTTTTTTTAATTTGACCAAATCGTGAAATTTTAATTTCCAAAGTCCAAATACTAAGTAAATTGTATGGTAGAGAGTTTCTGTTGCTTGATGCAGTTGAAACGCCGCTGTATTTAGATCATTTTCATTTATGCATAATTTGCACGCCTTTATGAAGCTGGAACTTTTTAAGAACAAATTATCATAATCATACTGAGCAATTTCTTTTGCTTCTTCCCAAGGCAGGTCTCGCGCCTCGGCCAGTTCAAATTCGCCAGAATCATACAGCAAAACCCCTTCCTTCTTGATATCTGTAAAATAATACCGCCCAATATCCAGTTGCTTATTAATGCTTTTGACCGTTTCAAACTGCATGCTAACTCTCGGCTCGCCTGGAATCAGACCTGCATGGCCATGATTTTTAAAAAATTTACTAGTAAATTTTTCAATTCTTTGTGCCGGGTTGCTAATTGCAATATTTGGTCCATGCCCTTTCTTGAAAATAACCAAAATATCAAGATCACTTTGATAGTAGTACCACCTACCATATTCCATATACTCATCTTCAACCCAATCACCTCGTGCATAAGATCCAAAGAGAATAATTTTAGCAATTTTATCTTTCTCTAGTTTCAATATGCCATGAACTATTTCGTTTATCCTGCTTTGTATATGCTGTGAGCATTTTGGTAAACTTGTTTTCACTGAAAGTATTTTTGTTTTTAATTTCTATGCAGAAATTATTTTACTGGAGAATAGATATATTAGCAATAAATATAATTAAATTCTTTTAGTTTGAGATAATTTTTTTGCCTGTGCATCACAGTTTTTTGTGATCTCATTAGGATACTTGTTGTGCACGTGAGTGGCGTCATGCGCAGGGAGTTCTCTGGAAAGAGGTGGTAATCTCTTGAGGCCTGTATTCTGCCTTGCAAAATTGCTTCCGCTTATGTTCGCAGGTGGCGGAGGTCGTCATCCGAGGAGTCACAGGGGACAACGCATTGATCTCTTTCATTGTGGATTATACTCAGAAAATTGCCACATTTCGCGCGCAAGCTCATTTGCTTGTGACGCTCCTTATCACGAGCTTGCTCTGCTTAAGCTTGCTTTGCTTTAAACCTTTTGTTCACTTTGTTGATAACAAGTAATCTACCTTTTCTTTTTACTAAACGGCAATTTTTATCTCTTGCTTTTAACGACTTTAATGATTTTACTACTTTCATCTTTTCCTCTTTATATCTTTTTGAATTATGCTCTAAATAAAACATATATTTAATTGATTATTAGCATATTGTATATTTAATTAAAGTCCTGCGCGAGAATGACGAGTGAACGCTATATATAATAGGCAAGCGTGACAATGAAACCGCATAAACTTAATTAAATTTACAATACATGCTTATTAGCCTTTGGTCAAGTCAAAATCCAGTATGTTTTGATATTTTGTATTATCCAAAATAAAAACACATACTAATTATAATCTTATTTAGTTAGACAGCCAAAACTCGATATTTGTAACAACCCTAACTTCTTTTTGAATTTTATCCCTGTCTCCATAATTCTCACCAGCATCTCTAATAATAAAACCACCTTGACGTGCAGATTTGATGCCTTTAACAGTAATGCCTGCATTGCTAGCAAATTCATTTGCTGCAATTCTTGCATTTTTTGTTGCTTCTTTAAGCATTTCTGGCTTTATCTTATTTAAATCAGTGAACAAATAAGATGGAGAGTGATTCGTGATGTCAATACCCTGCATAATAAGCTTATTAAGCTTATTTCTAACTTTAGCTATAATGTGAACATTATTAGTTTCTACATTAATTTTTCCTGTGAGAGTGTGCTTGGTATCTACTAAAACTTTTTTATCATCACGAAATTCTTCATATGAGTAGTCAATAGTACCTATATTAATTTCATCATCTTTCAAACCGTTTTGTTTTAGAAGGTTTGCAATTATTTGCTGCTGACTTTCCGCTTTCTTATACAACTCTGGAACTTCAGATTTTTCTTTCCCTTCAACGCTGAAGTTTAAGCTCCAATTTGCTACATTAGCTTCAACTCTTCTGGTCGCTAAACCTTTCGCCTCGGCAGTATTAATCATTTTTGCATTATATAGAGCTTGGCTTGCGAAATAACCAGAAGCTGCTAGCCCTATAGATATAAAAATACCTAATATAATCAAACCTAGAGAATTATTATTGTTCATCGTTTTACTTTTTATTAATTTACTAATTTACGCTTTAACTTAATAATATAATACCCAGCCAAGTAGAGGCAAGAATTTTAATATTATTTTTCAGCTTTTTTTACAAAAGTTTGTTTTTCTTTAATTCTAGCTGCCCTACCACTTAGGTTGCGTAAGTAGTTTAGTCTTGCTCTTCTTACAATACCTCTTTTCACTACTTCAATTTTTGCAACTATTGGCGAATATGTCATAAATCTTCTTTCAACACCAATATTCTTACTGATTTTACGCACTACAAAAGATGAAGTAAGGCCTCTGTTTCTGCGAGCTATAACTACGCCCTCATATGCTTGCAACCTTTCATTTGCGCCATCAATAACACGCACGCTAACACGAACTGTGTCACCTGGTCTGAATTCTGGTACTTCTTTATTCTCAGTCAATTTACTGATTTGTTCTTTTTCGTATTGTTCTACTAGATTTGTCATTTTTATAGCTCCTAAAAATTATTTATATTTTTCTTTCGTTACTCTTATAGATTCTTGGCTTTTCCACTGTTTTATAGCAGCATGATTACCTGAAATCAATTCTCTCGGTACTTTTTTCCCTTTCCATACATTTGGTTTTGTATATAAAGGATGCTCGATTAGCTTCATTCCTTCATGTTCACTTTCAAAGGACTCTTCCTTAAGAGTATTTTGGTTTGCAAGTACACCTGGAATAAGCCTAACCACACTATCTAAAAGAGTTAGCGCAGCAGGTTCTCCGCCGGAAAGAACATAATCACCTATACTAATTTGTTTTGCATTATACTCATCAATTACGCGTTCGTCAATACCTTCGAAGCGTCCACACAAAATAATTATATTTTTTTTGTAAGAAATTTCTTTAGAAAGGCTTTGATTTAAGGTTTTTCCACGTGGTGACATATAGTAAATTTCTGCATCCCGTGTTTTGTTCAATGCAAAATCTAAGGCTTCACCTAAAACATCAGGACGCATAATCATGCCATTTCCACCGCCATAGGCAATATCGTCAACATTTTTATGCTTAGTCAGACCAAAATCACGAATATTGATTACATCAAGTGTCCAAATATTTTTCTCAAGCGCTTTGCCTGCTAATGAACATCCTAGCGTACCTGGGAACATTTCTGGAAAAATAGTTAAAATAGTTGCGTGAAATAAAGACATTTATAATTTTATTGTATTTTTAGCTTGCTTTTAAATAAATAATAGTTTATACCACTATACATAAAAACTTGCATTTGTGAACTTAAAAAAATTTTTAATTGCACACATTTAGAGTTATTGCAAATTTTATCGGGGCATGGCGCAGTCTGGTAGCGCATCTGGTTTGGGACCAGAGGGTCGGGAGTTCGAATCTCTCTGCCCCGACCATCTAAAATCAAAAATTATTCAATTTCTTCAGGTGAAATCTCTGCAAGCAACTCTGAAGAAGGCTGCTCGCTAATATTTGCAAAACCTGCAAACAACACATCTTGCGAATCATTTTCATTACTTTGCGAAACACTAGAAGAATTACTATTAAAATTTTCAAAATCTAGCTTTCTACATTTTAACTTACCTTGCTGCGCAGTATTAGTAATATCGTTCAAAGTACGCTTCTTACTATCACTTGAACTAGAAGAGCTTGCTACTACATCTTCTTTCTCCGCCGAATTTACTAATGCGCTACTAATATAAGAGGCAAATTCATCACCTATATCTTGATATAACTCAATCAATTTTTCTATATTTACATTAAACATAGAGCTATAATCACATGATACCAAACTTGTAACTACCATGAATAAATCAATATTTTCTTTAAAAATATTATTCAATATATTAAGGTTTTGACTATCTTGACTGCTGAATTTTTTGATTATTTCTACTTTTTCGTTAAAGCTATTTTTGCTATCACAAGCCTCGTATAAAGCGGTAAAATTTTCAAATTTAAAGCCTTTATTAACCATGCATAATATATCTAATTTCATTATTGACTCAAGCTTTTCATGGTTCATCTTTAATAATTCAGAACAGTTCAGTTCAAGCAATTTAACAATTCTTTTCATGCTAGATACCAGCAATATATTTGCAGTATCTGCTGCAGATATTTCTTGAATTGTTATATTTTCATTATTCATGAACGATTGAATTATATTACTGTTTATTAATTTAAACTTTTCTAAGCCTGTTTGCTCATAAATTGCATAAATTTCAGGTAGGCTAAGATTTTTAAATAGATCAGTATTGTAAAATGTTGCTACATTTATTATTGCAGTAGAATTTGCTAGCAATGGCCTTATTTCTTCTAGGTTAGTGTAACCTAGCAATAACAGCTCAGATACATTTGAATTATTTATTGCAGCAATTTCTTCAATAGTAAAATCTGTCAATTGAGAAATGTTGTTAGTTTTAAAAATCAGCGGAGCAATATATTTATTAGACATTATAAGATTAAACTTTTCAAAACCAGCCTTATTATATAATTCATTTAATGATTCGAAATCAAATAACTTTCCTGTATGCTTCAAAACAGATTCATGCATAGATATTGACTCTATTTTTTCTTCTGCTATCTCCGGAAAAATAGCTTCCATATCATATTTATAATAGCCCTCCAGCTCCTGTATCAGTAAATTTTCTATATACGTAACAACATCTTGTTTGCACACTGGCTCTGCTGTATTATCGTTTCTTATTGAAAGACTAAGCAAACCTCGCGGCTCTTCAATTATTATTCTATTATTTGCAGGAGTTCTTGCTGCTGAATCTAGATGCGCTTGCTGACCTTCTCCCAAAGAATCTTCATCTACTGGGCCTTCTTCTAAAGAATTATCATCAGGTGCAGTTTGATTTTCATTTGAAGCAGCTGACTCTTGCTTAACTTCTATTTTATAAGCAACGTAATTTGGGTTTTTGGGCTGCTCTATATACGGATATCCTACACATACATTCTGGGGAGCAGGATGCTTTAATATTTCTATTATACCTTCTACATCAGATAAAATGCCAAGCTCCGCAAGAGCTATTTTTGCTTCTGTTTCTAAATTAGCTCTACTTTGAATTGCAAGCAGCGCTGCATATTGGCATCCTAATTCAATATTTGAGCTACAAATTGAATTTAAATATAACTTTATTGCGTCATTCAGCAAGGATTTTTGCATTGCATTTAAGGGCATAATATTTTTATTTAATTTTAGTTAACATTGCTTAGCATCTTATTCAAGAATAATATAATAAATATTAAATTTTGTCAATATTTAAGATTTATTTACAGTTTTTAGTTGTGTATTTATAGATATATTAATCTTTAAGTGGAGCTAAATCTTACTGATGAAGTTTTTAGGCATACTAGTCATGCTCGTGCGAGTCTGAATTATTCGTCATCACGAGGAGCTCGTGAGAGCGACGTAATGATCTTTTTAGGTAGAATTCCTTCTTACAAGATTGCCACGCTTACGCTCGCAATGACAATAATTACATCAATTTTATTTATTTGCTGATAAATTTTGAGTTTTTTATAAATTATTCTTGCTCTAACTATTCAAGGTTAGTATATTGATTTAAAGGTAATTTAAAAAGGGAGTTTTTTTATGAGTGAAGTAAATTTACCAGAAGGTTATGCGCCAAGCGATACAGAAGAATATATGAATCCAATGCAACTTGAATATTTTAAACAAAAATTATTAAATTGGAAACTGGAATTACTGAATGAATCTCGAGAGACTCTAGATCATTTAAAAGAAGAAAACTGGAATGAATCGGATTTAAATGACAGAGCTTCTGTTGAAACAGAAACCGCAATAGAACTTAGAACCAGAGACAGATACAGAAAATTAATTGATAAAATAGAACATACTATAGAGCGTATTGACAAAGGCGATTATGGATATTGCGAAGATACTGGTGAAAAAATAGGCTTAAAACGCCTAGAGGCAAGACCAGTTGCAACGCTTTGCATCGAAGCGCAAACACGTCATGAAAATTATGAAAAAACCCACATGGACGAATAAGCTTGCAAAAAATAATTGCTTTTTTTAATTTCTTTAGTTGCATTTAATATGATTAATTTATATTATATCTCTTCATAAATCAAACTAATTGATTTGAATAGGGATTTAATAAATTAATTATACTAGAAATAAATGCATACAAAAAAAGAGTTTTCATTAAAATACACACTAGAAAAATGTTATTATTTTTTATTTAATAATAAACACAGCGCATTATACTTAGTTTTAATTATGCTTTTAACTGGCATAATTCCTTCCGTAGACAGTATATTTTTGCAAAAAATAACTGATGCAATCGAGTCATTTACAGATAGCGATTTACAAAATATAGACTTACCGCAAATTATGCTTAAATGGGTATTTATTTATGTATTATGGTGGGAGTCAATAAACTTTTTATTTCGTTTATATGATTACGTATATTTAAAAATAATGCCCTCTATTAAGGCAAAAGTAATGGATGAGCTATATGATTATGTACAATTTCATAGTCATGAATTTTTTCAAAACAACCTGGCTGGTGATATTTCAAGCAGAATAACAGAAGCTTCTAGGTCGCTTGAAATGGTGTTTGCCTATTTTAATGAAAAAATAATAAGAAAATTATCCGTCCTCACATGTGCACTTGCTACATTATACATGGTAAATGCCAATATAGCTTTAATATTTTTTATATGGTTTAGCTTTTTTTGTTCATTAAGTATATATTTTGCGCCTAAAATCAATGAATATTCTACAATTTACAGCAAGGACAAAGCTTATGTTGCTGGAAAAATAGTTGACTCTATTTCCAATATTTCAGCAATCAGAATGTTTGCATCCCATAAATTTGAACATAAATATCTACAAGATAAAATCAACAAAACAATAGATAGCGACCAGCAATTGCAGTGGTTCATGCTGAAATTGCGCTATGTACTTGGCCTGTCATGCAGCATGATGATTGGTGGCATGATTTATTACATAATTCACTTGCGCAGCAATATGCAAATTTCTATTGGGCAATGTGTGCTTATCATCACCCTGTGCCTTGCAGTTATAGATGATGTATGGGACATGACACAAGAATTTGGCGATCTTTTTGAACAGATTGGAGTTTTTAATCAAAGCATGAGCTTGCTAGAGAAGTATAAAATTAATGATGTAGCAGCACCAAAAAAGCTAGAAATTGAATATGCTTCTATTGAATTCAAGAATGTTAATTTCACATATCGCAATAATTCTAATAGCTTTATTAATCAATCTGTTTACATAAAGCCAAATGAAACCGTTGGACTTGTTGGCTTTTCAGGGTCAGGCAAAACTACTTTTGCAAATATGATTACCCGCTTATATGATATTGACAGCGGCAAAATATTTATTGATGGACAAGATATAGGTCTTGTGAGCCAAGAAAGTCTTAGGGAGAATATTTCTGTAATACCTCAAGAGCCAATATTATTTCACCGCAGCGTTCGTGAAAATATTCGTTATGGCAAAAAAAATGCTACGGATAAGGAGGTAGAAATAGCTGCCAAAGCTGCTCATATTCATGATAGTATAATGAATATGCCGCAAGGTTACAATACTATTTGCGGGGAGAGGGGGAATAATTTTTCAGGTGGGCAACGCCAAAGAATAATAATCGCCAGAGCTTTTTTAAAACAAGCGCCAATCCTGATACTAGACGAAGCAACCAGCGCACTTGACTCTGTTACCGAATCGTCGATACAAGAATCTTTAAATGAACTTATGAAAGACAAAACTGTTTTGATTATTGCGCATCGGCTGTCTACGCTTGTGAATGTTGACCGTTTGCTTATTTTTGAAAATGGTTCAATTGCGGCTGATGGATCGCACGAAGATATGAAAAATAATAATACACTATATAAGAAACTTTGGAAAAGCTTTACAAGCTAGGTTAAAGCTTTTCTATAAACACCTAAATGAATAGACTGATATGAATCAAGGGTTGTAGCTATACAACTTAATACAACCCTTGAATTAGGCGCTTATCTGGTTTTAACCCTCTAAGCCTGAATCTGCAGCAATATCACCAGTCATATCTGCTTCCACCGCCTGTTGATCTGCAGCGTTATCACCTATCATAGCTGCTACATCACTATCATCAACTTTAAGCTTATCAGATTTTTTGCCGCCTTTTTCTGACTGACCGTGATCATCAAGGCTCTTCTCTTCTCTAGCTTTCTCTGCTTTAAGCTTCTCTTCTCTAGCCTTCTCTGCTTTAAGCTTCTCTTCTCTAGCCTTCTCTGCCTTAAGCTTCTCTTCTCTAGCCTTCTCTGCTTTAAGCTTCTCTTCTCTAGCTTTCTCTGCTT
>JAHDEH010000009.1:21290-36481 GCA_020628955.1 Alphaproteobacteria bacterium | reverse complement strand
CAGGGCAGGGGGTAGAGATTGATTGTTATTAAGCTACCTGCGTGCTAGGTGTTTGTAGTCGTCGTATTTCATATTATTTTGAGCTATATTGAATTTTTTTGTTTCGCAGTAATGCTCAAGCAAACTAAGCAGCCCTTGCTTGTGATGCTCTAGATCTGCATTGGATAATTCTATTTCAGTTATCTTGATATATGGTTTTGAGCTATTGATTTTTATGTAAGTAAGTTTAAACCCATCTGCTTTTTTTATATCAAAACCACCTGCATTCAAGATAATTGCTTCAATAATCAGCTGCGGTGAAAGTCCAGACAAAACATCCTGTTTTGTTGGAATTGCTCCAGTTTTATAGTCCATTATGTGAGCAATATTATTCTTATCTATTTCTATTCTGTCTGCTATTGCTTTAATAGTAATCTGCTTGTTATGGATGTTAAGGCTCGTGCTGCCTTCAATTTCACTGTAAATATTTAGTGCATTCTTGCGTCTTTGTTCGTCAAATTCTATAAAATCAGTTGCTATTGCTGAGAATTTAGTTATCCATGATTCTTTGAAAATTTCAGGAAGCTTAGATTTTGTCAAAATCTCTTTTGCTATATTTTTAATAAAAGTTATTTTAGAGCCATGTGCTGATGCATATTTTTTTGTGTATATCTCAACAGTTTCGTGAAAGAAATTTCCAAAATCAGCCAAATTTGGTCTGTCATCTATATCTTCAATTTTACGAATTTTTAGAATTTTTTTGGAATATAGATTATATGGAGAGCGAAGCAATGTTTCGATATCTGTTGCATATAAAATATCTGGAAGAGATTTGCCATGTGCAAATTCAGAATAGTTTATAAGTTTTGTTTTTGTTGGTTTGATTAGCGCAGTTTTTACAGGTAAATTATCTTGCATTAAATGTAGCAATCTTAAAATAAATGGCGACGCTAATTTATGAGACCCTGCTGACTTTACACTCCTTGTCAGAATGACTTTATCATTATGTAGATTGAGATAAAAATCATATAAATTAGAGCCAATTTCTGCTTGACTAGTTTCAAGTCCCAGCTCTTTTTGCATATGCAAAGTAAGCCAAGGCGAGCTGTTGCTATTTGCTGGAAAACTTCCTTCGTTCAAATCTGTGATAAAAACATAATCAAAAGATACTAAAGATGCAGCGTTGGAGCGGCATATCAAAATGTTATTTACTTGCTTTTCATCAAATACTCTTCCGCCTTGCAACATTTGCTTGAATATGTCAATAAACTCTATTTTATGACTCATTTTGATATTAGAATTAAGCAAATCTATTTCTTTAATAGCTGCTTCTATATCTGGAAATATTTGCCAAATATTTGGCTTGATGAATTGCACAGATTTTATCAATATTTTTAATATAGTATTAAATTTATTGGTTTGTAATTTTAAGCTAAGTGCATTATATATTTGTTCAAATTTATTTATTACTTCATTAGAGCAATGCTTTAACACGCTGTCTCTTACATCATCGATATTTTTTGCGAATCTGTTTTTTTTACGCAAAATATTTTGCACACTAGTTATTTCTTCAGATATAATTAAAGGATGCGAGAGTAGGGCGCAAAAATCCTGTAATTTAAATTCACTACAATAATAATTTGCAATATTAATCATCAAGCTAATAGCTGAGTGACTTAAAATATTGTTACCGAATTGATCTTGATAATTTAAATTATATTTATCCAAGAATACACAAAATTGCTCTTTAGTATTTTGAGTATGGGTAATTATTGCAATTTTAGCGTCAGGGTTCGCATCCGTAATTTGTGCAATATTTGTTGCAATATATTCTGCTTCGTGAAAAATATTATTAAATTCATAATATTGAATATTATTTGTAATATTTTTAGTTGTTTGCGCGTCCGATATTAACCCATTTAGTAATGATATAGGCCGATTAGTTTTGGCGTATATATTTTCTCTTCCCTCTACTAAATGCATAAATTTCTGCATTTTATAGAGCGCATCTTCTGGCTTAAATTTATTTTCTTGTACGTAATTACTTGCAGGAGCAGAAATGATATGACAATTTTCGAGTCTAGATAGTTTACTTATGAAATCATTAGTCAGTTCATTACTGCCTATGATTCCCGCAAGTAAAATCTTTGATTTTTTGTTATTACAAATACGTTCATATTCGCTATCTAGAATTAATTTTTGATATGCCACCCTGGTTAGTTTATTTAAGCCAGTTACTTTTTGTTGCCATTTTGAAGTTGCATACTGAATTAAATTATAGATTTGCTGCCAGTGCTGCGCTTTATCTTCAATTGAAAGCTTATCTAATTGCTTTATGTCAACATTATTGGCTTCTATTTCATATAATAAACTAGCAAGTGAAGGGGCTAAATTTAGGCACTGAACAAAATTATAATTTAACTGCTCATATTCATATATTATCTGGGCAATGGTTAACTTCTCTTCTAGTTTGCTTATTGCACCAATATTCTCTGATGGTAATTTGAAAATTTCTTCAGTTTCCATGGATAAACCGCCAAAAGGCATGATTTTTGGTAGGATACAGGTTCCCATTTTTTCCACTAACAAGCGCTGTAAGGAGCTGCAGGTAAGACCATTGGGCATTATGATTTTAAGGTGCATAGTATCATTCTTAAAATGATCTATAACATAATCCGCAACTTCATCTAAGAAATTCTCTTTACTACTTGTGTGAAATATTTGCATCTATAATATAAATAATATGGATAAAAAAATTATTTTACTAATTATTGTAATTAATAAAGTTTGTTTTAAGTTAACTTTACAAAAACCAGCAAATAATATTAAGAATTTACCATAAAAAGGAGCTGCGCTAAATAAAAAAATAAATTTGAATATTCTAGAGCCTCTCATTAACACGAGCCTTTGATTCATTAATTCTTGTTCGTTTTTATTCATTGGCGCTAGGATATTATAGCATATTTTGCCCATATAATAATTAATAAGGCAAGCAATAATATATGCACCAAGTGCAGTAAGCGCAATTAAATATTTAGGATATGTATCAAAAACTAACATTGCCTTAATGGCAATTTCATCTGTAAATGAGAAAACAAAATTAGCAAACAAAGTATCTGTAAAAAGTAGACTATAATTTTCCATTAAATTCATGTTATTTATTATAAGTTAGTTATTTTTTTGTATTATAGTGTAATTTTCTGATAAAAAGCAATAATTGTTGTATATTTGGCTTGCAAAAAGCAAAAACAATGTTTAATCTGTATAATTAAATATACAATATTATATTCTACAATTACATTAAAAAAATTTTTAAAAAGAGACTTGCATTATGATCAATATTCAGTTCA
Source organism: Alphaproteobacteria bacterium (assembly GCA_020628955.1). GTDB lineage: Bacteria > Pseudomonadota > Alphaproteobacteria > Rickettsiales > Rickettsiaceae > Megaera_A. Next base: position 33,152 of record JAHDEH010000009.1, on the reverse strand, counting down.
ATACAAAAAATACCCTAGAAAATCAAGCTATAGTAGTGCTTATTAATGACCAATTAAAAATGGACAAAGAAACGCTTGCGATAGATAAAAAATATAATGATATAATATCTAATCTTATTAAAGATGAAAATAAATTCAAAGGCAAGATGGGGCAAAGCCTATTGATTAATTCAAATGATGCAGATGGCAACTATAGACCTATCATAGTACTAGGTATTGGTGACGAATCAAAGCTAGAGAAGTTTAATTTAGAAGATATAGGTGGCCATGTATATAACCAAATGAAAGCTGCAAAGCTCGAAAATGCAGGAATTGAAATATTAAATAGAATTGGCAAATTTTCAAGTACAGATGCAGCAAGTCACATTGCTTGCGGATCAATCCTTGCTAGCTATAAATTTGACAAATATATGACAAAACTGTCGGATGCAGAAAAATGGACCCCATCTGAATTAAATATTAACTCGTCAGATAAGAAGGCAGCAGAAAAAAGTTTCGAGCAGCAAAAAGCGATAATAGATGGCGTGTTTTTTGCCCGTGACTTGGTCAGCGAAGTGCCAAATATTTTATGCCCAGAAAGCTATGCAGAAAAAATATTGAAAAACTTAGAGCCGTTAGGAGTGGATGTTGAAGTTCTTGGAGAGCGTGAAATGCGCGATCTTGGAATGGGCGCGCTGCTTGGTGTTGGACAAGGCTCACAAAAAGAGTCAAAAATGGTGGTGATGAAATATATGGGCGGTGCATCGGACCAAAAACCTGTTTGCTTTGTTGGTAAAGGCGTGACTTTTGATACTGGTGGCATTTCTTTAAAACCATCATTAAATATGCATGATATGAAATATGATATGGGTGGTTCTGCATCGGTGGTTGGTGCAATGAAGGCGATAGCTGGCAGAAGCGCAAAAGTCAATGCTGTTGGTATTGTTGGTTTGGTTGAAAATATGCCTGGCGGTGGTGCTCAGCGCCCTGGAGACGTGGTCAAGACTATGTCTGGTCAGACTGTAGAAGTACTAAATACCGATGCAGAAGGCAGATTAGTGCTTTGTGATTGCGTCACTTATTTGCAAGAAAAATTTGACCCAGAATGCATTATTGACCTTGCAACTTTAACAGGTGCAATTGTGGTGTCACTAGCTAGCACCTATGCTGGGTTATTTGCAAATGATGATGATTTAGCAGATAAATTGATGAAATCTTCCAAAGAATCTAATGAAGGGTTATGGAGAATGCCGCTGCATAAAGAGTATGACGATATGATTAAATCAACTGTTGCAGATGTTGCAAATATTGGTGGGCGCGGGGCTGGAAGCTCTACTGCTGCACATTTTATTGGACGTTTTATAAAAGACGGAATGAAGTGGGCGCACTTAGATATTGCTGGCATGGCATGGGAGTCTAAAGGCAAGGCAACATGCCCTAAAGGCGGTGTTGGCTTTGGTGTTAAGTTGTTAGATCAATTTGTTAGCGATAATTATGAGTCAAAATAAACCGCATGTTTTTGTAGTTGGTAATGAAAAAGGTGGAGCAGGAAAAACAACCTGCTCTATGCATTTAATTGTTGGGTTATTAGAGCGTGGATTTAGAGTTGCTAGCATAGATGTTGATTCAAGGCAGCATTCACTGACTTCCTATCTTCAAAATAGGGAAAAATATAACGCCAATAACCAGCAGCAAATTGTTAGCGTTCCGAGTCATCAACATATTAATGAGTCAAGCCTGAGTCAAAAAGAAGATAAAGAGCAAGAGGAGCAGAAAATATTTGAAGAGGCTTTTCAGCAGGCGCAAATAGATGCTGATTTTATTGTGATTGACACACCTGGCAGTCATACTAATTTGTCTAGGATTGCGCACTCATATGCAGACACAGTAATTACGCCAATCAATGATAGTTTTATTGACCTTGATGTGATTGCAAAAATTAATAAAGATGATTTAAAATCATCTAAACCATCAATATACAGCCAAATGCTATGGGAACAAAAAATGCAAAGAGCGTCGCGCGATGGTGGTTCTATAAATTGGGTTGTGGTTAGAAATAGGCTCTCTAATCTAGATGCTCAGAATAAGCGAAATGTAACAGATGCGCTTGAAGTAATTTCGAAGCGAATAGCATTCAGTGTGGTGCCAGGATTCAGCGAACGAGTAATTTTTAGAGAATTATTTTTGCAAGGTCTTACACTTCTTGATCTGCAGAAAGCAAATTACACCAAAGCATTCAGCATGTCTCATGTTGCTGCCCGCCAGGAGCTGCGTAATTTCCTTGACGCGCTTGGAGTGCGCGATCAAGAAGTGGAAAAAGCGTAGAATATAAGTTAATGCTTGAGATTAAATTTAAATACAGGGTGTGATATGATTTTTTATATAATAATAGCATTAATGCTGGCTTGTAGCTTTTTGGCAGTTTATCTTTATATGCAAATATCTAAATATAAGATTTACCTTGATATTGCCAGGAAAGATGAATTTGAGCTAAAAAATACAAATACAAATCTTGAACAAAATAACATCAAATTAATTCAACAAAACGAAAAATTACAAAGTGATTTAAAGCATCAAGAGCAATTAATATTAGAGTTCGAAAATCTGAAAAAACAGTCTAACGATGCAGGCAAAGCGGCTTTATTTGATCTTGGCAAACAGCTTTCAAAAGAATTAATAGATTTACATAAGAAGGAAAATAAAGAAACGCGTGAACTATCTGAACAAAACATCAAGAAATCCAGTGAAAAATTTAATTCAGAATTTGAACGTATTATTCAAATTGTGGGGTCTTTGAATAAAGAAGTTAGTCAGTCACGAGAAACTGTAGACATTATTAAAAATTCGCTTTTATCGCCTTCTGGCGCCGGGGCCCTTGCTGAAATCACTCTGGAGAATATATTAAAATCATCTGGACTTAGGAGTAATATTGATTTTACTATGCAATATAATATAACTGCAGAAGATGATAAATCAAAATTACGCCCGGACTCTGTGGTGTTTTTGCCTTCTAATAAATTGATGGTGATTGATGCAAAAGCTTCAAAATTTCTTGTGGATGAGGCGGCAGATCAGCAAGATTTAAGCAAGACTATGAATTTGCACCTTCGCTCACTGGCTAGTAAAAACTATGCAGAAAATGTTAGAAAAAGCCTGAGTGAGAAAGTAGATAGCAAAAACACTGAGGATTTAAATATTATCACGTTGATGTTTGTGCCATCAGAGCATGCAGTTGAGAAAATCATTGAAGCTGATAAGGACTTTATGAATAAAGCTTGGCAAAATAATATTTTCCCAGTTGGCCCTGCTGGCCTTATGAATATGCTGTCTTTTGCAAAATTCCAAATTTCAGAGCAAATGGTTATGCATAATAATCTGCAAATTATTGAAGAGGTAAAAAAACTTATCAAAGCTGTTGGGTCTATTACCGAGCATTCAGCGCGCCTTGGCAACAGCATAAGTAGCGCAGCCAATAATTACGATAAATTTGCAGCATCATTTAATAGAAGCTTTTTATCCAGAACAAAAAAACTACGCAACCTTGGTTTGCAAAGTGAGTTTAAAAAAGAACATGCACCTCTTGCAAGAATGCAAATTGTTTCTTCTAAATCAGAACTGATTGACGTTGCGGAAGAAGAGTCAGAGATTAAAGAATTGATTTCAGAAAATAGTTAAAAAATGCCAAGTTAATCCATTGGATTGTAAATTTAAATTGACACAATTAAATTAATGATATATAAATAGTTAATATTTTTTAACTAGATCTAATTATTATTATGGCAAAAAAGAAATTATTCTTCAAGGCAGACACTGGGCCAAGATACAGTGCAAAATTAAATGAAATTGTTTCAAATAATCTTTCGCATCACGGTGTTCAAACAAACCCTCATGGTTTGCACATTAGTTTTGGAAAATCAGCCAAAATGGGACTTAGCAACAACGATAAAAAACAAATTGCTACTCATATTAAAACAGAATTAACAGCAAATTTTCAAAAAACATTTTATGCTGTACCAGATAGGCTAGAGCTATATATTGATTCAGGTAATTTTAAAGACGAGAATCAAATAAGCATAAAAGACGTGCCAACAAGAGATAATAACTGGTTGTTACTAGTTTATAAAAAACAACCTGTTGACATAAGCAAACTAACAAATCATCAAAGTGTAAAAAAACAAACAGTTACTAAGCTTAATGATATATATGTAGAAGCAATGAGTAAACAAGGGAAAGAAGTTGGTAAATATTCAACCAAAGATGCATACATGCCTCATGTTAGTATTGCAAAAATTCCTCATAATAAAATCGTTGAATTTAAGAATTACTTTGATAAAAATCAAGATACTCTATTTGAAACTATCACCAAAGGTTTAAGGCCGCTTGCAATCTATAAATATATTTTGCAATATGTAAACAGTAATGGTCAAACAGAGAATATTGGTGCTAATGGTGAAAAAATATCAGTTACTAAAAGCATTCATGAGGCATCTAGCTGGCATGGCGAGTTTACTATTGATGATGTAAAACAATGCGCAGCTGAAATGGACTTTTCTGGAGGTGCAGCAGACTCAGCAGTTGATTTTGGTTAATGAGCCATATTATTCAGGTATATGCGAAAATGCAATTATATCTTTTTTCTGATATTGTTTTGGCAAAATGCCTATAGTTATTGTATTGGCGCCATGCTTATTATTGATGGCGTCAAGTGCATTTGAAAGTTTTTTGTCAGTTTGGTTTTTATGCTGGTCAAATAAATTTAGTTGCGTATTATTCGTACGCAGCCCATGCAGATTTATTGAAACTTTTTTGATATTTTTTATATCATAATTATTAATTAGCTTATCCCATTTAATTAAAATATTACTAATTAAATATTCTTCTTTACATGAAGATTCAAATTTCATTTGTATTTTGATGGTTTTGCCACCGATTGGTTTTACAGATAATGTAAAATTGCTACAATATAAATTATTTCCCCTAAGTCGTTTTGTTGCTTTTTGGGCAAGACTAAGCAATATATTGCGTGCATATATTGCAGATCTATGTTTGGGTTCTAGTATTTTGCTATGCCCAATTACAGATTTATTAGTCTTTTGCAGTGGCAAATCAGCCCCTCGTAGTAAATACCACAGCCTTTCCCCGTGTACATTTCCCCAAATTTGTCGCATTTGCTTGGGCGCTAGTGCGTATAAATGCTTGGTTGTGTTGATGGAGTTCTTTTCTAGCTTTGCATTGGTTTTGATACCAATGGAGGGAAAATCGCTGAGTTTTAAATTATATAATTTTTCTGGTATATCACCAGATTCTATAATGCTTAAGCCATCCGGTTTTTGTAAATTAGAGGCAATTTTAGCTAAGTATCGATTAGGAGCTATTCCAATAGAGCAATTTATGTAATCTCCTACTTTTTCTTTGATAATGTCTTTGATTAATTTTGCAATATTTAGAGCATTTATGCCATCCTGATATTTTCCAGTAAGCCTGCATGCTCCTTCATCGATTGAAAATATATGATCTACTTTTAGTACAGAGTCTATTACGTCAAATATTTTTTTATGATAATGCACATATTTTTTGTGCTCTGCTTTGATGCAAATTAGCTCTGGGCATAATTTTTTTGCATCAAATATTTTAGTTCCTGTTTTTATGCCAAATCTTTTTGCCTCATAGCTTGCAGCGATTGCGCATGTTGCATCAGTCATCATGGGGACAACAGCAACAGGTTTATAACGCAGCTCTTTGTTTAGTTGCTGCTCTATTGTAGCAAAATAACTATTAATATCTATATAAAGCCAATTTAGCTTCTGCTCCAAACAATTGGGTGAGTTCATTTTTATGCGTTAGGTTTTTAATTACACTACTTAACCTAACACATAAAATTAAAACAAGCAAGATTTTTGTACAAATATCAAAAAATTATTTTCCCAGTATATTCATAAGCTCTGACCATTCGCGTTTGCTCATGCCGCTTGAATCTTGATCTATATTCTGTCCTTCAATCATTTTACGGATCACATCCATGCCTTTATGCGATATTCTTGTGCCTTTTACTACATGCTCCTCAAATGCTTCACATGCAAAAGGCACCCATGCTCTTGCTATTTTAAGCATTGCTTCTGCATAGACTCTGATTTCGTACTGAGCATGTGGGTCTGCACGTAGTGCAATAAAGTGTAATAAATTATGCAAATTTATCTTCCAGTACCATTCAGTGTAATGATTTAGCGTTAAATTCATTCTGGCAAGTTCTCTGGTAATGCCTGTGTTATTTTCATCAATCACATTACCTTCTTCATTCTCATTCATCATTTCAATGTAATGTTGATAGCAAGTTGTTGCATCATCTTTTAAAGTTTGTAGCACTTTATTTGCAACATCATCCGGTAATGTATCGTCGCTTCTTCCTTGTTTATTAATTTGTGACTGAGCGCTTAAATTAACTTTTTCAGGTACATAAAATTCATTACTTAATATAGAATATCTAGCTGAGTATTCGTTGACACTTGCTGTTCTGTGGCGAATCCACTGCCTTGCAATAAATATTGGTAATTTAATATGAAATTTAATATCGCACATTTCAAAAGGTGTGGTATGGCGGTGACGCATCAGATAGTTAATAAGGCCCTTGTCTTGTAGGCTTTTTTTTGTTCCACGTCCATATGAAACCCTAGCTGCTTGAACTATCGAACTATCATTGCCCATATAGTCGACAACACGAACAAAACCATGGTCTAGCACCTTAATTGGTTTATAGAGCATTTCCTCTATACCATCTACCGTTACGCGCTTAGTTGTGTTGCTGATATTTAGTAATTCCTGTAATTCTGAATCGTGATTTTCACTCATAATGTTTTTATCCTGTATTTTGTAATAAAATTATATATAATGATAATATAAATCATTTTTCAAAAATTACAAACAATGCTTTTATTTATTATTTCAATAATATTTTTTCTTCTGACGATAGCTGCATTAATATCAGCTGCAGAAACTGCAATCACAGCTACATCGCCAGGTAGAATTCAAAAACTAAAAACAGACGGCAACAAGAAAGCTGGAATTTTACTGAAACTTTTAAAGACTAAGGAAAAAGTAATAAGCACGCTTCTAGTTGGAAATAGTATTGCCAATACCATATGTACCACAATTGCAACAGGAATGTTTATTGAGCTTTTTGGTGACGAAAAAGGCACAATAATTTCATCTATGGTAATGTCTTTTGCAATTATAGTGTTTGCAGAAGTTATACCTAAAGCAATTGCAGTTGTAAAAGCAGAAAAAATTGCTTTAATTTTCACTCCTGTATTAGTTATAGTTTTAAAAATTCTGGAGCCTGTAAATATTTTGTTGTTTTATATAGTTAAATTATTTTGCTATATTTTTAGAATAGAAATGAAAAATACAGTCACCGCAGATGAAGAAGTGCGAGGAGTAATAGAACACCATATGAACGAGGGTAATGTTGCAGTAGATGATAGGGATATGCTTGGCGGAATTCTAGATCTTAAAAGCATGTTTGTTTCTGAGGCTATGGTGCATAGAAGCAATATAATAACTGTTGATATAAATACCCCAATAGATAAAATAACAAAAATAGTATTTAGCGCAAATCATAGCAGGATCCCTTTTTGGGAAAATAATCAAGACAATATTATAGGTGTTTTGCATGTTAAAGACCTAATTAATAAAATTCATAAAGAAAAGAATAATGAACAAGATATTAATATACGTGATTTGCTAAGTAAGCCAATTTTTGTTCCAGATAATTCACTTTTAACTAAGCAATTAAAACATTTTAAAGCTGGTAAATATCATTTAGCTTGTGTTGTAGATGAATATGGTGATTTGCAGGGAATAATAACTCTTGAAGATATATTAGAAGAAATTGTTGGTCAAATATACGACGAACATGACATGGGAGACAACAAAATACGCAAAATAAACGATAGTGAATTCTTAATAGATGCCCAAATTTCCGTGCGCGACCTGAACCGTGAATTAAATCTTAAACTTCCAGAAGATGATGCAACCACGATTGCTGGCTTTATTATTAATAAAATGGAAAAGATACCAAATGCAGAAGAAAAACTAATTTTTAAGAATTTAAAATTAATAGTAAAGAATAAGTCTGATAACAGAATTAATAGTGTAAAGCTTATAATATCGCCCTCTGAGGAAAAAAATAAATGATAGGTTTTTTAGGGCAAAAATTGCTGTTGCTTGCTTTTATATGCAATATAGTTAATATAGCAATTCCTAACTTCATTCCACTAAAATATAAAAAGAATATATTTTTAGTCAGTAGCATGCTGCCGTGTATTTGCCAAACTCTTCTTATTATTGGTTTTTTGAGCAATGATTTTAGTATAAAAAATATTTTTTATAATTCTAGTTCACAGCTACCAAATATATTTAAAATATCGGCCTCCTGGGCCAGTCATGAGGGGTCAATTTTACTTTGGCACTCATTACTATGTTTAACGCTATATTTTTCTTTCTGTTTTTTAGATGAAGATAAAAAATTAGAGGCTTTTTATATTAAGCTGACTTCTTTTATGCAGTTGTTAATTATATGCTTCATTATATTTACTTCAAATCCATTTGAAATGATGCTTTTTGTTGTGGATAAAGGTATTGGTCTGAATCCGATGCTACAAGATTCTGCGCTAGCTATTCATCCGCCAATACTTTATTTTGGCAATATTTGCTATGGCAGCATTTTTGTACTTGCTATGTGCGCGCTTTATTTGCCAAAGCATATGCAACAAATCCTTCCTTTAATCAAAACTATATCTAGCTTTGCTCTTGGCTTTTTGAGCCTAGGCATAGGGCTTGGTGCCTGGTGGGCATATCGCGAACTTGGCTGGGGAGGGTATTGGTTTTTTGATCCTGTAGAAAATATTTCAATCATGCCGCTGCTGCTTGGTATTGCGCTGCATCATTTATTGATTATAGGGATAAAAAATGGCAAATATCTAAAATATATTATATTTTTATGTTTGTGTAATTTTTTGCTTATATTATACGGAACCTTTATTGTTAGAAGTGGTATCATATCTTCTGTTCATTCATTTGCATTTAGCCAAGAGCGGGGAATTTTTATATTTGTAATATGTTTGATTTTGAATATCCTAGCATTTGGATATTTTGCTTTGCGCAGTAAATTGCTAAACCCTATAAAAGACTTATTTTTAAATAATCAGGTTAAAGGCTCCAGAATAATATTTTTTGCAAGTATTTTGTGGATAGTTGCACTGCTTATTATTATCATTTCCCTCATTTACCCAATTTTTTGTTATATTGTATATGATGAAGATATAAGCATAGACCCCAGCTATTTTCATTTAGTATTAATTCCTGTTTTTATACCGTTATTATTGCTAGCTGGATATTCTACTAAAAATAAGCGAGCATTAATCCATATAATACAAATTACTGTGAGTATAGTAGTGACTTGTGCTATTTGTTATTATATAAGTCTTAATATTATGGCTGCTTTAATAACATTATCATCTATATATTTAATAATAAATAGCTTATTTTACCTTATAAATAAAACAAAAAAAGGTGATTTGTCGATAAAAGTATACTCCTTTTTCTTGGGGCATTTTGGCTTTGGGGTGCTTGCTTTTGCAATTATTTTAAATGTGGCAACATCTGAAGAAATTGCTTTTATAGGCAAAATTGGTAATAAATTAGAGTTAAATGGAAAAATAATAAGGCTAGAAAATATCAAATTTGCACAAGGGCCAAACTATTATCGCCAAATTGCAATATTCAATATTACAGATCAAAATAATGAAATAACTATTTTAAAACCAGAAAATAGATTATATAAAGTTGAAAATATATTATCTCAAGAAGTAGATATTTATTCTTATTTATTTCATGATGTATACGCTGTTCTTAGCAAGATAGACAAAGACATGATCCATGCTCAAATTCATTTCCAAAAAATGATAAGTTTCATATGGCTCGCAATATTAATGATAGGGCTTGGGTTTATGATAAGAATTTTTGACCTGAAAAAGTAAGCGATGTTTTAGCTAATTTGTTAATAGGTTTATAATTTTTCATCTACTTGTGTTTTGTGGATTTATGCAGTCAGATCTATATATCTAGAATATTAAAATTATAAATCATTTTTGATATAATTGCTTATAAAATCTTCAAGTATTTTATTATCATGAATTTCATCAAATTTTACATCTGGTATATACGGCTCTTTATTACCTCTTTTTCTGTTTCTAAATACTTTAATTGGAAAAGAAAATTTACCTAAATTACTTGGTAAATTTACAGTTCTTACTTCCATATATAGACTATCAGCTTTGGTTTTTTTGCCTATTAGTACAACGTTATTTGTTGCTAATTTTAAAGTGTCAATAAAATCTAATGCAGCACTTACATTATAGGAATCTATTATGACAATGATTTTGGCTTCTGTTTTTACTTTAACTTTTTTGTTTGTGCTGCAATTATTGTTAGAGGCCACTCTGTAGTAATTCTTGTTATTTAAAAGAGCTTTTTGAATTCCAGATGATGTAGTTTTTATCCATGTTTGATCTGGAAATTTAAGGCTTAGTTGCTTCATATGATCTAAATTATCTTCAGTCGCTCGCCAGTCTACATATATATTTTTACTATATTCGCACATTTTTAAATTTAAATAATCATTGCCAAATAAAGCCTTTGCTATTTGATTGCCATAATTTGAATTGCCACCAGTATTACCACGAAGATCAAAGATAATGTCATTTTTATTTCGCAATTTTTTTATTTCTTTTACCGTCTCATCAAATATTTTTCTTTGTTCATATGGTAAATCAAATGTTGGTAATGTAACCCATGCAACGCCATGATTTAATTCAGAAATAGAGAATTTTGCTGCTTGATTATTATAAGTTGTTTTCTTTTTATTTTTCCAACTTACCCATAAATGTGCGTCATTAAAACTTTTTGCAAATTCATTTATACATTGTTTAGATTTTTCAGCATTAACAGATTCGGATATTTTTGCTCTACTTTTTTTGTATGCAACATTCATGTTTTTGATAAAATTAGGATCTAATTTATTATGAACTCCAGGGTGATGCTCTTGGATTGAGTTATATATAAAATCTAGGTCTTTTAGAAAAGTGTTTTTATCATCTGCAACGGCTAAAGATATAAAACAAAATAATATAAAAATGATATTTTTTTTCATTATACTGTTATAAATTTTTTAGTCCATTTATGAATTAACTGTGTAAATATTTCGTGATAAGAATGGTTTTGATATTCTTTATCTATTGCTATAATAGGATTTTTTAGCTTACCTTCTGGTGCCAATAAAACTTTTGCGTAACCTACTATATCCATACCTTTATATAAAATCAAGTCTTTATCATGAAGTATGTTATTATTTTTCTCTATGATAAAGCCGTTATTATCAGAAATTTTGACAAATTTCGACGAATATGTTTTTTTAAAATATTGCGCTCTATTTTCCTCGAGTGGGCTTAACATAAATTGCATATATATTTTATTAAACCCAGTTTTTCTCAAAATTTGTTTGATAAATTCATCTTTTTCTAATGTGTAATTATATAAAAAAGGATGTTTTTTTCTGTGTGCATCAGGTTGTTCTAGAATTTTATATTTAAGCTGCGCATATTTATCGCGCACTGCTGCATTATTTCTTAAATAATCCCTAAATAGTAAATTTGACTCTATAGCTGGGTGATTAAAGTCAAACATATGCAAATTTATATTAATGTTTTGCCTTAATGTTAGTCCGTACTTAAAAGGAATATTCCACTCTCCGCTATGGCTATATCCAATATTTTCTAGTGCTTTTATAGCAGCTTTTGCATCAGTAACTTGCATGCATATATCAATTTT
>JAHDEH010000009.1:0-21190 GCA_020628955.1 Alphaproteobacteria bacterium | reverse complement strand
TTTTCTTTTGGCATAGCTGGCAAGAGAAATATAGGATCTTTAGGTGGCGTGATTTTAAAATTATATTTTGCTTTATAGTGTCTTGGGTATATTACAGGAGTAGTTAAAGCACCCTTGCCATAATAACGCTTAATATATGCTTTAGGCATGTTAGGTCCTTTGATTTTGATTGGCCCAAATTCGTAATTTTTAATAGGATAAAATTCATCTTTACTATACCAAATGTCTGGATATCGATCTTGCAAGACTTTTAATTTGTAAGTAATTTTATTGTTTTTTTCAGTAATAACTATCACATCAAGCGCAGGGTAGTTAAATTTTTTATGTGGGTAGGGGGGGGTGTTATTAATAGATATTCTATAAAGTTTATTATCTTTAAATAAAGTGTAGCCTAGCTTTGTAAATTTTTCTCTAAGTTCAAAAAATCTTTCTTCATCATAATCAAATATTACTATATCAATATCATCGTCCCATGGAATTAAACCTTTGTGGCGTTCAATTCCTATTAAAGTTCCAGCATCTGCTACATAAGCAATATTTTCTTTGTCTAGCAATTCTGTTGAGTCTTTGAGCATTTGATATAGCTGAAATACTGTATCTTTGTCTAAAAAAGTATCTTGTTGTATTTCTGTAGCGGTTTTTGTAGCAGCATAATATTTGCTATGTATATTTTCAAAATATATAGCAAATAACGATAGTAAAAAAACGATTATAGTTATGTTGTGTTTAGTTGCTTTATTCATATCATTTTAGTTTAAATTGAATTGTGTAAGCTAATTTGCTGCCAGTAAAATATTCTTCTATAAAACCTAATTCTGTCATTAATTTTGTAATATAATTTCTACTTTGATAGTGAGGGTCAAATATTGTTTCTGTAAATGAAATAACACCATTTATTGTTAGCATGGAAGAGATTTTTTTAATAATATTTCTATGTTGTTTTTTTGGAACTTCGCCTAATAAACATATCATTAGTATAATATCAAATTTAGATTTAACATTTATATCTTCAATTTTGCTGTTTATATATTTGATGTTATTAAGCTCTTGCTGTAATGCACGGTATTTTACTTTTTCAAGCATCTTTTTTTGAATATCAAGGCATGTAACATTTCCATTCATGGAAGATATTCTCTTTGCAAGTGGAATAGTGACTCTTCCTGGTCCGCAACCTATATCAAGTATTTGTATATTATCTTTTAGCTTCAATGATTTGATTATCTCATTAGCTTTATGCGCTTTTGCCAAAGGATTGTCTAGTTCTACCATCCAGGCAAGCCATGCAGGGCAGGGTATATTATGACGTTCTGATAATAGTTTCCACATAATGAAAGAACAAATGATGCATAATATTATAAATAAAATGATGTTCATAATATACCCCTATTTAAATACTTAATATTACAAATTATCTATTAGGCAAATCTTTCAATAATTTGTCTAATATATAAGCTACTCGTTTTTGTTCCACTTCTTTGTTTGATTTAGTTGTTAGCAACGAACCAAGTCCGCTTGAAGTAGATATAATGTTTGCCCAAACTAATTCATTTGTTTTAAGGTTAAATATGGATAGACGTAAAGTTGCTCCTTCAGCTGGCCCTGTATTAGATGAACCGCCTACAAGCCTGCTTGATAAACTTCCAATTAATAGATCTGCAGCTAAGGCGCCAGATGTTTTATTATGCATTGAATATTCCAATAATACCGCAAGATCAGCGTCTGCAATTTGGTATAGCTTAGAGAAATTATTAGTAAGTTTTGCTTTGGTTTTATAAGCTTCTTTTTCGTTCAAATTTGGGTTATTTGCTTTATATATTTTGCTCAATGCCCCTTTAGAATCTTCTTGAATTTTATATATTTCGGAAGAAATTTTATTATCATGGGCAATTCGCTTGCTAAATATTTTTGCTTTGTATCCTTTTTCTCTTAATTTATCTGTAGCAACGCTGGTTATAACATCTTCCAGTAAATATTCGTAATTTTCATTGCGAGTTTTTTTGCCAAATGCTGCAACGGTATATGACTCAGCAGACGCAGGTATAACTGCCATACTAAAACATGTGTGCAGATGTTTTTCATAGTTTTCAGATCTTCTTACTGAAGTGCTGCTGCACGCCGAAATAATAATGGATAGAATTAATACAAAGAATATATTTTTGTTTTGTAACATGGTTGGTCCTTCCTAATTTTCAATAGTTTGTAAGTTGTGTTTATGAAGCGATAGTATGTTCTGTATGAACTAACATAAGGCCCATAAGCATATTTGTATAATTTTATTTTCTAATTGAGTCGTTAAATTGTTTTCTGCTCAATATAAAATTTATTTAGATTTATCTGGTATTACCATAGATTTTTTATCTGACACAATAATTAAAGCGTGAGTTCCAACTCTTAGCTCTTCCCTGCCTTTAGGTGATTGTATAACAGTTATAGCGCCTGTGGTTTTTGCAGCTGATAGTGCATTTCTAATCATTGCGCTTCCTTCGTAAAAATCTGAAGAGATTTGGGATCTATCTACTTTAACTATATATTCCACACCTTTTGCGGTGCTTAAGCCTTGTTCTACTAGCGCTCCAGCAAGTCCACCTGCAACTACTCCGCCTAAAATAGCAACGCTATTTCCAGTGCCTCTGCTTGCAGCTAGTCCGCCACCAACAGCGCCAGCTCCTCCGCCTAGAGTGTTGTCTTTAAGTCTGTCACTTTCTTTGATTTTAATATCTCTGGCAGAAACAATTACCCCTTCGAGCACTATATTCATTGTTGAATCGCTTGTGTATGTTGTGTTTGATAAATCTCTAGCACATCCTGTAAGTGCTAAAATTACTATAGGTATTAATATTATATTTATAAAATTTTTCATGACTGTGTAGCTTGTTTTTTTTAAATTAAACTAATTTGTACGCTAATCATACAGCGATTATTTTATTTATCAAGTAAAATAATTCAATTTTTCAATTATTTTTGTACATAATTTTTTAATGATTCAGAACTTAAATTCATCGGCGTCAGCAATTTGCCACAACTTATTATAAATAGTTTTAGATTTAGCGTTCAAAAGATCGCCTTTATTCAAATGTGGATATATAACTTGGTAATTTTTGCTATTATTTGTATCTGTAATTTTTCTTATATGTTTAGGCTCCAGGCTGCTTGGGCATTCCAGCCCTAACGCTCCTACGAGCTCCAGAAATGAATGTACGGTTCTGTTATGAAAATTAGCTACGCGCGCAGATTTATCTGTTACATCAAGACCAGACCAGCGTGACTTTTGCTGGGTAGCAATGCCAGTAGGGCACTTGTCTGTGTTGCAATGCAAAGACTGAATGCATCCAAGTGCAAACATCATAGAGCGAGCCGCGTTGCAGCAATCGGCGCCTAGTGCTAATTTGGTAAGCATGTCGTAGCCAGTAGCAACTTTTCCGCTGGCGATTATAGTGATATCATCACGCAAGTCCGATCCTATCAAGCAATTATGCACAAAGTTGATAGCTTCATTTATAGGAGTTCCAAGCCTGTTGGTAAAAGCAACAGGGGCGGCTCCAGTTCCGCCTTCTGCTCCATCTATCGTAATAAAATCTGGTTTTATTCCTGTTTTTATCATGGCTTTGCAGATGCTCATAAACTCACTTTTATGTCCCAAGCACAGTTTAAAACCGACTGGCTTATTGCCACTTAATTCTCGGAGTTTTTGTATAAATTCTAGCAATCCAACGGGCGTAGAAAATTCTGAGTGCATAGGCGGAGACAGAGCATCTTCTCCCATTTTTACCAAACGAATTTTAGATATTTCTTCAGTAACTTTTGCAGCGGGTAGTATGCCACCATGACCTGGTTTTGCGCCTTGAGATATTTTTAGCTCTATCATCTTAATATTTTTATGCGTTGCCATTTCTTTAAAAGCATCTGCGCTAAAGCTGCTATCATGGTTTCTACAACCAAAATAGCCAGTGCCAATTTGCCAAACTAAATCCCCATCTTTTTCTAAATGATAAGGGCTAACACCACCTTCGCCGGTATTATGAGCAAATTTGCCCAGTTTAGCGCCTTTGTTCAGGGCTCTGATGGCGTTAGGACTAAGTGAGCCAAAACTCATAGCAGAGATATTTAATCTTGATGCTTCGTATGGCTGGGCGCAATTTTTGCCGCCAATCTTAATTCGAGCCTTTTGCTCTTTCACCACTTTCGGTGCAAGCGATGGGTATGAAAATTCATAACCAATTTCAGTGATATTTTTCTTAGTACCAAATGCTATAGTATCACGAATGTTTTTTGCTCTTTGATAGATTAGAGATCTAATTTCGCGTGAATATGGTTTGCCGTCTGTATCTGATTCAATGAAATATTGCTGAATTTCTGGCCTAATAAATTCTAGTATATATCTAAGTCTGCCAACGCAAGGATAATTCCTTAGAATAGTGTGTTTTTTTGAATGGCTATCAAAAAATCCAATTACTATATACGGAATAATTAACCACAGCGAATAAATGGCAGCTGGCCAAAAAGGATATATAATAGCTACTGTTATTAACAATGAAATTGATATAATGTAAAATATGTTACGCATAATATACCTTTTGTTTTATTTGTGGCCAAATGTGTTTGGTGAATTGTTACTTCTTTATCGTTCTAATCGTTGATAGATATTTTTATCAATGTCTTTAAATTGTAGTCCAATCATAGCACATTTAAAACTAACATTTAATCAAAATATTACTCTGGCTAATGATAATCTCAGAAGTGATGTTGTTTTTAGGTCTTTGATTATAGTCTCAAGTAGCATATTTATTATTAATCTTGTATCAAATTAAAGCGTTGCATAAAAAACAATGCTAGCTGCAACCGAAGCGTTTAAGCTTTCAACTTTGCTGTTCATTGGTATTTTGACAAGTAAATCGCAATTATCTTTTGTCAATTTACGCATACCTGTTCCTTCTGAGCCTATCACTATGGCTATTTTATTAATTGAACTCAGCTCCGAGAGTTTGGAAGTACCTTTGCCGTCAAGTCCTGCAATCCAGAATCCATTATTTTTGAGTGTATCCATTGTGTTTTTTAAATTAGTTACAGTGGTAACTTTAACTAGTTCAAGGCATCCACAGGCTGTTTTTGCTATTATCGCGTTCTCTTCAGGGCAGTTATTTTTAGGTAATATAATTTCATCAATATTAAAGGCTGCTGCGCTCCTGATAATTGCGCCTATATTATGAGGGTCAGTGATTTGATCTAAAATAGCAATCTTGTAATGACTGTCGTCTTTAGAAGGTAAAAAATTATTGTTAAATATTTGTTCAACTTCGGCAATTACTCCTTGGTGTAGGGCGTTTTTTTCTAATTTTTTATTAATAAAATTGATATCAACTATGTTAATGCTATGATTTTTAATTTTATTCTGCAAAAAATTTATATTTTTTTCTAAACAGTAAATGCCCTTGATTATTCTGGTTGGGTTATTTGCAGCAGATATAACTGCATGATTGCCATACATATAATAGTTGCCACGTTTAATTTTGTTATTTTTTTTTGTCATCATAAATCAGTATATTATTTTTTTAATAAAAATTTCTTGACATAAAATACTATTTATTATAGAAACTTACAACCAAACATTTGAAAATTTATAAAAAAAATTGTATTTTTTAGAAAAATGTTATGATTTTGCGAATTAGTGCTTGCGTTTAATGCTCAGGTAGTATATTTTGCTCTGTACTTTTTGATTTGATAAATGATGGAGGGGTGGCCGAGTGGTTAAAGGCAGCAGACTGTAAATCTGCCCGCGTATGCGTACAAAGGTTCGAATCCTTTCTCCTCCACCACTGGTTTTGTATATAGACTTTGCAAATGAAAAGTGCTTTTTTATAATGCGGGTGTAGCTCAATGGTAGAGCTCCAGCCTTCCAAGCTGATTGTGTGGGTTCGATTCCCATCACCCGCTCCATTGCTTGAGGTGTTTTTGGTAATGGTTGTTAATTTGTTTATTTAAGTCGCTTAGACTTTTTATTTTATTATTTAGGAGAAAAAATATGGCAAAAGAAAAATTTGAGCGGAATAAGCCGCACTGTAATATTGGTACTATTGGTCACGTTGATCATGGTAAAACATCGCTTACTGCTGCGATAACAACTGTGTTATCAAAAAAAGGTCAAGCGGAAGCTGCAAAATACGATGAAATCGATGGAGCTCCAGAAGAGAGAGAAAGAGGTATTACAATATCTACTGCTCACGTTGAATATGAAACAGATAATAGACACTATGCTCACGTAGACTGTCCAGGTCACGCTGACTATGTTAAGAATATGATTACAGGTGCTGCACAGATGGATGGTGCAATACTGGTAGTATCTGCTGCTGATGGGCCTATGCCTCAGACTAGAGAGCATATTCTTTTAGCGCGTCAGGTAGGTGTGCCTTCGCTTGTAGTTTTCTTAAACAAAGTTGATCAAGTTGACGACGAAGAATTACTAGAGTTAGTTGAAATGGAAGTTAGAGAGCTTCTTTCTGAATATGATTTTCCAGGTGATGATATCCCTGTTATAAAAGGTTCTGCTCTTAAGATTCTTGAAGGTGGTGATACTAAATGTATAGACGAGTTGATGGATGCTGTTGATTCTTACATACCTCAGCCTGCGCGTGATACAGATAAAACATTCCTAATGCCAATCGAGGATGTGTTCTCTATATCTGGTCGTGGTACTGTTGTAACTGGAAGAATTGAAAAAGGTATAGTGAATGTTGGTGATGAGCTAGAGATAGTTGGTATTAAAGATACGGAAAAAACTACTTGTACAGGAGTTGAGATGTTCAGAAAACTTCTTGATTCAGGTGAGGCTGGTGATAATGTTGGTGTTCTTCTTCGCGGTACAAAAAGAGAGGATGTTGTTAGGGGGCAAGTTTTGGCTAAGCCTGGTACAATTACTCCTCATACTGAATTTGAAGCAGAAATTTATGTTTTAACTAAAGAAGAGGGTGGTCGCCACACTCCGTTCTTTAAAAACTATCGTCCTCAGTTTTATTTCAGAACTACTGATGTAACAGGTGAAGTTGAATTGCCAGCGGATAAAGAGATGGTGATGCCAGGTGATAATACTAAAATTGTTGTAAAGATGATTTCTGCAGTGGCTATGGAAGAAGGCTTGCGCTTTGCGATACGTGAAGGTGGTAGAACTGTTGGTGCTGGTGTTGTATCAAAAATAATTAAATAATAATTTTAATATAGAGATGTGTTTATGGTAATGCATCTCTATATTGTATAATAAATATTTTCTTTACCAACTGTAAAGAAAAAGCTGTTTTTAAATAGTATAGGTTAATAATGAATAGTCAAAAAATTAAAATAAAACTTAAATCATTTGATCATCGCTCTCTTGAGCATGCTACAAATGAAATTGTTGTTGCTGTAAAACGTACTGGTGCAGATGTTAGTGGTCCTATACCTCTTCCTAGGCACATTGAAAGATTCACAGTGATAAGAAGCCCTCACGTTTATAAAAAATCCCGTGAGCAGTTTGAAATAAGAACTCAAAAAAGGCTTGTCATTATTAATTATCCTACTCCTCAGACTGTAGAGGCTCTTAGGAAGGTTGATCTGCCTGCTGGAGTAGATGTTGAAATTAAATTAGTAGGTGCGTAAAAATGAGAACAGGTTTAATTGCAAAAAAAATAGGAATGAGCTCATTTTTTACGGAGCAAGGTGAAAGACTAACTATAAGCGTCTTAAAACTAGAGGATTGCCAAGTAATTGCTCAAAAAACAATAAAAAAAGATGGTTACAATGCTGTCGTTTTAGGGTCGACTATGAAAAAAGCTTCTAAAGTTTCAAAATCAATGAAAAAAGTTTTTGCAGATGCCAAGGTAGAACCAAGGTCATTGCTAAAGGAGTTTAGAGTTTCTGAGGATAATCTTTTGGAAATTGGTCAAGAAGTTAAAGCAAGTCATTTTAAAGATGGTCAGCATATAGATGTATCTGGTAAATCTATCGGTAAAGGTTTTGCAGGTGTTATGAAGAGGCACAATTTTGGAGGCCTTGAAGCTACTCATGGTGTTTCTATATCTCACAGATCTCATGGTTCTACTGGTCAATGCCAAGATCCAGGTAAGGTTTTTAAGGGTAAAAAAATGGCCGGTCAAATGGGTAACAAAAATGTTACTGTGCAAAATTTAAAAATTGTAAGCACAGACGAAGAGAAGGGTGTGATAATGGTTTCTGGTAATGTTCCAGGTTCTAAAGGTGGCTATGTCTTTATAAAAGATGCCGTTAAGAAGGCCGTTACTGCATAAGATTATTGAATAAAATTTAAGTATATTAGAATTATGAAAGCTAATTTAGTAAGTTTAGAAAATAAAAATGTAGGTG
The DNA here is from genome assembly GCA_020628955.1 of Alphaproteobacteria bacterium. Classification (GTDB taxonomy): domain Bacteria; phylum Pseudomonadota; class Alphaproteobacteria; order Rickettsiales; family Rickettsiaceae; genus Megaera_A. The sequence continues at coordinate 12,841 of JAHDEH010000009.1, read as the reverse complement.
AGATAAAACTACAAAAAAATATTTTCGGACTTGAAACGAGAGTAGATATTGTAAAAAGAGTAATAGATTGGCAGCTAGCTAAATCTAGAAATACTTCGCACTCAGTTAAAACTGTTGGTGAGGTTTCGGGCACAACAAAAAAGCCTTTTAAGCAAAAAGGTACAGGTAATGCAAGACAAGGTAATGCAAGAGGTGTTCAAAGAAGAGGTGGTGGTATAGCGCACGGTCCTCAAATTAGAGATTTTGACATAAGCCTGCAAAAGAAAGTTAGAAAGTTAGGTCTTAAACACGCTCTATCTGATAAATTATCTTCTGGAAATTTATTGTTTATAGATTCTTTTTCCATGAAGGAGCCTAAGACTGCTGATTTGGTAAAAAAATTGCATAAATTTGGTAGCGGAAAGTTTTTTGCTATAGATGCTAATGAAGTTGATAAAAACTTTAAGCTTTCAATATCTTCTATCGAAAATGCTAATGTAGTGCCTGTAGTAGGCGCTAATGTATATGATATAGTTAAGAGTGATTATGTTTTAATGTCTCAAGAGGCGGTTAAGCATTTGGAAGAGAGGTTGAAGTAAATGGAAAAAAATATGATGTATGATTTAATAAAATCTCCTTTGATAACAGAAAAGTCTACTAACTTATCTGAATTAAATAAATATTCTTTTTTAATTTCGAGCGTAGCAAATAAAAATAATGTTAAAAAAGCTGTAGAATCTATTTTTGATGTTAAAGTAAAGGCGGTTAATATACTAAATCAAAAAGGCAAAGTTAAAAGATTTAAAGGTGTTTTAGGTGTAAGGTCAGATAAAAAGAAGGCTATAGTTACACTAGAGAAAGATAACAGTATAGATATAGCAGGAGGTGTTAAATAATGGCACTTAAGAAATATAACCCTACAACGCCATCACAGCGTGGTTTAGTAAGAGTAGATAAAAGTTTTTTATGGAAAGGTTCTCCATACAAACCTCTGACAAAAGGTTTAAAAAAGACAGGTGGTAGAAATAATCTTGGCAGAATAACTTCTAGGCATATAGGGGGTGGTCATAAAAAATTATACAGATTAATTGATTTCAAGAGAAGCAAAATAAATATACCAGCTGTTATAGAGCGTATAGAATATGACCCTAATAGAACTGCATATATTGCATTATTAAAATATTCAGATAATGAATATTCATACATACTGGCTCCAGCTAAATTAAATGTTGGTGATGAAATTATATCTAGTCCAGATGCGGATATAAAGCCTGGGAATTGTTTGCCACTTAAAAACATACCAGTAGGTACCATAATTCATAATGTTGAAATGAAAGTTGGTAAAGGTGGTCAAATAGCAAGGTCAGCAGGTGCTTCTGTTAGTATAGTTGGTAAAGATTCTGGCTATGCTCAAATAAAATTATCATCAGGTGAAGTAAGGTTAGTGCCTCTTGATTGCGTGGCAACTATAGGAACTTTATCTAACGCAGATAAAAAAAATACTATTATAGGTAAGGCCGGTAGGAGTAGATGGATGGGTAGAAGGCCTACGGTTAGAGGTGTTGCTATGAATCCAATAGATCACCCTCATGGTGGTGGTGAAGGTAAAACTTCAGGTGGTAGGCATCCTGTTACTCCTTGGGGTAAGCCAACTAAAGGTAAAAAAACAAGAAAAAATAAATTTACAAGTAAATTTATTTTGAAAAGAAGAACTAAATAAATAGGTTAATATATGGCGCGTTCAGTTTGGAAAGGTCCTTTTGTAGATGGTTATTTGTTGAAGAAAGTAACAAAATCTATGGAGTTAGGAAAAAAAGAAATAATTAAAACATGGTCTAGAAGATCTACAATATTACCAATATTTGTAGGTTATACTTTTTCAGTTCATAATGGTAATAAATTCATTCCTGTGTCTGTTACTGAAGAAATGGTTGGGCAAAAATTAGGTGCATTTGCTCCAACAAGGACTTATTATGGTCATGGTGCGGATAAAAAAGCAAAAAGAAAATAGGTAAAAAATGAGTGATTTAATAGCGAAAGCTTCAATAATACGTTTAAGAACCAGCCCTCAAAAGCTCAACTTAGTGGCTTCTATGATTCGTGAAATGAAAGTGTCAGATGCACTTGTTCAGCTTACTTTTTCTCCGAAAAGAATAGCTCAAGATGTAAAAAAATGTTTGCAGTCTGCTATAGCGAACGCAGAGAATAACTTAGGTATGGATATAGATAATTTAGTTGTTAGTTCAGCTACTGTTGGTCGTGCTATGGTTATGAAAAGATTTAGAGCAAGGGCCAGAGGAAGAGGTGCAAGAATTGAAAAGCCTTTTAGTAATTTATATATAACAGTTTCAGAAAAAGAAGGAGAATAGTATGGGTCAAAAAGTAAACCCGCATGGTTTTAGAGTAGGTCCAACTTTATTTAAAGGTTGGGATTCTGTAATGTATGCTGAAAAAGATTATGCTAAAAAGCTGCACGAAGATATTAACGTAAGATCATTAGTGCTTAAAACATATAAGCAGGCGCATGTAAGTAGAGTTCAAATTCAGAGATCAAGCAATAATATTGTTGTCAATATACATGCAAAGAAACCTGGTGTTATAATAGGAAAAAGCGGTGCGGATATAGAGAATCTTAAAAAGAAGATTAAACAAATTGCAGGAGTGGAAGTTTTTATAAATATCCATGAAGTCAAAAAATCTGGTATTGATTCTACTATTGTTGCTCAAACAGTTGCAATGCAATTAGAGGGGCGTATTTCTTTTAGAAAGGCTATGAAAACTGCGATCCAAAATTGCTTCAAACAAGGTGGAAAAGGTATAAAAATTGCTTGTTCTGGTCGTTTGGGTGGTGCTGAAATTGCAAGAACAGAGTGGTATAGAGAGGGGAGAGTTCCTCTTCATACATTGCGTGCAGATATAGATTATGGTACGGCAGAAGCAAATACTACTTACGGGGTAATTGGTATTAAAGTATGGATATATAAAGGCGATTCTCCGCAAAAAAATAAATAAATTAATGTAATTAACTAAAGATAGATATGTTAGCTCCTAAAAAACAAAAATTCAGAAAAGCTCATAAAGGAAGAGTTTCTACTAAGGCAAAAGCTGGAACTATGTTAAATTTCGGCATGTTTGGTTTGAAGTCGCTAGATAGTTTGAGAGTAACTGCAAGGCAAATAGAGGCCGCTAGGCGTGCCGCAGTAAGGCACATGAAAAGGCAGGGGAGGTTCTTTATTAGAATATTCCCAGATATACCAGTTTCAAAAAAACCTAATGAAGTACGTATGGGTAAAGGAAAGGGTAATCCTGAGTATTTTGCAGTTAGGGTAGCTCCAGGTAGAATCATGTTTGAAATAGATGGGGTTTCAGAGGAGGTTGCAAAAGCAGCTTTAGAGTTAGCTTCAGCTAAATTGCCAGTTAAAACAAAAATAGTACAGAGATATGAGTAAAGAAAATTATGATATTAAAGCCTTGTCAGAATTAAAGCTGCAAGAGATAAAGAGCAAAAAAATAGCGCTCAAAAAAGAATTATTTAATCTAAGGTTTCAAAAAACTCTAGGAGAATTGAAAAACACCAGTAGATTTAATGAAGTTAAGAAGAATATTGCAAGGTTAAATACCGAGATAACAAAAAGAAATAAAGAGATTTAAAATGCCTAAAAGAATTTTACAAGGCACAGTAGAAAGTACAAGTGCAAATAAAACAATATCAGTAAAAGTGGAAAGAACTTTTAGACATCCGCTTTATAAAAAGATTGTAAAGAGGTCAGGTAAATATGCTGCTCACGATGAAAATAATGTATGTAAAGTAGGTCAAAAAGTTAAGATTCAGGAATGTAGGCCTATTTCTAAAACAAAATCTTGGGTAGTGTTGGATTAATTATTGACATTTTTGTCAATTTGTATATCTTGTTGTTATTAAAATAAATAGAGTTAAAAGTTAAAATTATGATTCAGATGCAAAGCATACTTGATGTCGCTGATAATTCAGGTGCAAAAAAAGTTATGTGCGTTAAAGTTTTGGGTGGTTCAGGTAGAATGATAGCTCATTGCGGAGATGTAGTAGTGGTTTCAATTAAAGTAGCTTCCCCAGGAGGGAAAGTGAAAAAAGGAGAGGTTCATAGGGGGTTGATAGTTCGTACAAGAAAAGGTGTGAAAAGGCCTGATGGAAGTACTATCCAGTTTGATTGCAACTCAATTGTATTAGTCAACAAACAAAATGAGCCTTTAGGAACTAGAGTGTTTGGCCCGGTTCCAAGAGAATTAAGGGGCAAAGGTTTTATGAAGATAATTTCGCTTGCAGAAGAGGTAATGTAACAATGACTGGTTTAAAAATAAAAAAAGGTGACAAAGTAAAAGTTACTACTGGTAAAGATAAAGGCAAGACGGGAGAAGTAGTGTCAGTAATTCCTAAGTTAAGTAAATTGGTAGTTTCTGGTGTGAATACAGTAAAAAAGCACACAAAACCTAGTCAAATGTCAGAAGGTGGTATTATCCAGAAGGATTTACCTATACATGTTTCGAATGTAATGTATATAGAACAAGAAAAGAGCACTCCAACTAAGTTAGGTTACAAAACTAATAAGGCTGGAAAAAAAGTTAGGTATTCTAAAAAAACAAAGCAAGAAATTGCTTAAGAGGTTATAGATGTTAAAGAAATACAAAGAGTTGTATAAAGACTCAATAGAAAAAAAATTACAGGAAGAGTTTGGTTATAAGAATGTTCATCAGATTCCAAAATTATCAAAGATAGTTGTTAATATGGGAGTAGGTGATGCAGTATCTGATTCAAAAATTATTAATCATGCTATTAATGACATGATTGCAATTACAGGTCAAAAACCTTACACTACCTATGCAAAAAAATCCATAGCAACATTTAAACTAAGAGAAGGTATGAAGCTTGGTTGTAAAGTGACGCTAAGGAGAGATAGAATGTTTGAATTTCTTGAAAGAATGGTACTAGTTGCGTTGCCAAGGGTTAAAGAGTTTAGGGGCTTATCTGTTAAAAGTTTTGATGGAAGAGGGAATATAACCTTTGGGATTAAAGAGCAAATAGTATTTCCTGAAATAAATTACGATAAAATAGACAAGATTAGAGGTATGGATATTACTATTGTAACAACTGCAAGGAATAATAAAGAAGCTAAAGCTCTTTTGAAAGAATATAATATACCTTTTTATAATTAAATAAGATAAATAATATGGCTAAAATCGGATCCATTCAGAGAAATAATAAAAGAAAAAAATTAGTTTCTAAATATAATGATAAAAGAGAGGCTCTGAAAGGGCAGATTAAATCAAAAGACTTGGATTTAGAGACTAGGTTTAATATATCTATCAAATTAGCCAAGTTGCCAAGAAATTCAGCTAAAAATAGAGTGAGAAATAGGTGTGAGATCACAGGAAGGCCTCGTGGTTTTCATAGAAAAATGGGTTTATCAAGAAACAAGTTAAGAGACCTGGCTTCCTTGGGTATGTTACCTGGGATAGTTAAGGCAAGTTGGTAAAAATAAAATAAAGAGATATAATATGACGATGTCAGATAATGTAGCAGATATGCTAACAAGAATTAGGAATGGACAAAAAAGCAAACTGCTGAGTGTTTCAATGCCTTTATCAAATATGAAATCTAATATACTAGAAGTCTTGAAGAAAGAGGGGTATATTACAGGATTTAAAAAAAACAATGTTGAAAATTCATTGGATGTAGATTTGAAATATTCACGTTTGGGTGATCCTGCTATATCAGAAATACACAGAGTATCCAAGCCTGGAAAGAGAGTTTATACAGCTATAAGTGATCTTAAAGGGTACTATAACAATATGGGTATACATATCTTATCGACGCCTAGTGGTATTGTATCAGACAGAGAAGCTAAAAAGCTAAACGTAGGCGGTGAAGTAATTTGTAAAGTATTTTAGAGGTTTATTATGTCAAGAGTAGGTAAGGTTCCAGTTAATATTCCTGAATCAGTTAAGGTGGAAATTCAAGGTTTATTAGTTAAAGCTGAAGGTCCTAAAGGGAAAATAGAAAAAACTTTTTCAGGTGATATTTCTATTGAAAAAAAAGATAATACTATTGTTGTTAAAGCAAATAACTCATCCTCTACAGCAATGTGGGGCACTGCTAGAAGTATCATTAGTAACATGGTGTCTGGAGTAGAAAATGGATTTGAAGAAAAATTGGAAGTAAATGGAGTTGGTTACAGAGCTGCAGTTAAAGGTAAATATTTAAATTTAACTCTGGGTAAGAGTCACAACACCAAAATAGAAATACCAGATAATATCACAGTTATAACACCAAAGCAAAATATTATATCTTTGTCTTCGTATGATAAAGAAAAGTTAGGTCAATATGTTGCTGTAATTAGAGGTCAAAGACCTCCGGAGCCATATAAAGGAAAAGGTATTAGAAGAAGCGGCGAGTATGTACAAAGAAAAGAAGGCAAAAAAGGTTAGTAAATTATAATGAATAAAAATATTAAAAGCTTTGAAAAAAGAAAATATAGAGTAAGAGCAAAGTTACGTAAAATTACTGACAGACTAAGACTTTCTGTTTTTAAGTCAGGACGTCACTTGTATGCTCAGATAATAGATGACTCTAAATCTATTACACTGGTATCTGCATCAACACTTGATAAAGATGTTAGAAAATTAAAAGCATCAAATTGTAACAAAGAAATAGCGACTAAACTTGGTCAAATCATAGCAGAGAAAGCTGTTGCAAAGAAGATATCAAAAGTGGCTTTTGATAAAGGTGGTCATAGATATCATGGTGTAGTAAAAGCTTTAGCTGATGAAGCAAGAAAGAAACTTCAATTTTAAATATATAAAGATATGTCTAAAAATATAAAAAATCAAGATAACATAACTGAAGATTTAGTGCATGTTAATAGAGTAACAAAAGTTGTTAAAGGTGGTAGAAATTTTTCTTTTGCAGCTGTAGTTATTGCTGGTGATGGAAATGGAAAAGTTGGTTTTGGAAAAGGTAAAGCTAAAGAAGTAACCGAGGCAAGGGCCAAGGCTACTAAAGATGCTAGAAAAAATATGATTTCTGTGCCTTTATATAAATCCAGAACAATACATCATGATGTTATTGGAAAAAGTGGTGCAGCTAAAGTTGTACTAAGAAGAGCTAATCCTGGTACAGGGGTTATAGCAGGAGGTCCTTTGAGATCAATTTTTGGAAGGTTAGGGTTGGAGGATATAGTTGCAAAATCATTAGGCTCATCTAACCCTAATGCAATGATTGCAGCTACATTTGATGCTCTAAGAAATTTAAAGACTCCAAAATCTATAGCAACAAAAAGAGGAAAGAATGTTTCGGATCTTTCTGTTGGACAGGTGCAAGAAGAGGCTAATTAGTATAGGAGGAAACTATGGCAAAAAATAAAAATACTATTAAAATAACGCAAATTAAAAGTCCAATAGGCAGGCCTGCGGATCAGCAGAAGACATTGATTGGACTAGGTTTAAATAAAATAAATAGAACTAATGTTTTGAACGATACGCCTTCAGCTAGAGGAATGGTAAGTAAAGTTAAACATTTAGTTAAAATAGAAGCTGAATAAAGCAAGAGAAAGAAGCATGAAGTTAAATACATTGACAGACATTCCAGGGTCTAAAAAAAATAGAAAAAGAGTGGGCAGAGGTATGTCTAGCGGCACAGGTAAAACCTGTGGTAGAGGAGTTAAAGGTCAAAAATCTAGGTCAGGTGTAGCGATAAAAACAGAGGGCGGTCAAATGCCTTTAATCAAGAGGTTGCCCAAGAGAGGATTTAATTCTGATAAATCTATAAATTATACCCCTATCAGTACAAATAAAATTAGCGCTTTAATTGACTCTAAAATTATATCTTCAAATGAAGAAATAAATAAAGATAAATTAGTAGAAATCGGATATATAAAAAGTTCAAATGTACCTGTTAAGCTTTTAGGTGGTGATAATGATTTTAAGCATAAATTAATTTTTAATTTAGATGCTTATTCTAATACAGCTAAAGAAATTATAAAAAATTCAGATAGTAAAATACTATAAATAATTTTTACATTAAAGAGCCAGAAATGCAAAAAAATAATAATGAATTAAGTACTAGAATTTTATTTACTTTAAGTATACTGATAGTATGTAGGTTTGGTTCGTATATTCCAATACCAGGTGTTGACTCTTTGGCTTTAGAAAGTTTTGCTTCTCAGAATCAGGAGGGCGTTCTAGGTATGTTTAATATGCTCTCCGGTGGTTCTTTGGGTAGGATGTCAATATTTGCTTTGGCAATTATGCCTTATATCACTGCTTCTATTATAACTCAACTTATGACTATTTCTTATAAACCTTTTCAGGATATGAAAAAGGAAGGAGAGGTAGGTAGAAGAAAAATAAATCAAATTTCTAGATATTTAACAGTTATATTTGCTTCTTTTCAAGCATATGGTGTTGCTGCTGGCTTACTAACTTCTCAAACATTAATGGGGCCAGTTGTAATTATAGATCCTGTTATATTTAAATTTTCTACAGTTATTACATTAGTAGTAGGAACAATGTTTTTGATGTGGCTAGGCGAACAAATTTCTTCCAGAGGTATAGGAAACGGAACTTCTTTAATCATTTTCATAGGTATTGTATCAGGCTTGCCAAGTGCTATTATTGGTATGTTTGAAATGCTTAGAAAAGGAATAATATCACCAATTGCAGTTATAGCAATTTGTCTTGTAGTTATAGCAATAATAGTGTTTATAATCTTTTTTGAAAGAGCGCAAAGAAAGGTTTTGGTTCAATATCCAAAAAGACAAGTAGGTAATAAAGTATATGGAGGAGACTCAACTCATATGCCTCTAAAATTAAATACGTCTGGAGTTATACCACCTATTTTTGCTGGTTCTATATTATTATTTCCAACTACAATAGCAGGTTTTTCTCAAAGCTCTAATTACCTTACTGGTATTGCAAGTTATTTGGGGCATGGCAAGCCATTATTTATATTCTTATATGTATTTTTGATAGTATTTTTCAGTTTCTTTTATACTGCAGTTGTTTTTAATTCTGAGGAGACAGCTAATAATCTCAAGCAGCATGGAGCTTATGTGCCTGGCAGAAGACCTGGAAAAAACACATCAGAATATTTTGATTATTTATTAACGCGTTTAACTGTACTAGGAAGTATATATTTGTCTATTGTCTGTATATTGCCAGAAATATTTATGAATAAATATTCTATTTCTTTTGCTTTAGGTGGTACGAGCTTTTTAATTGTGGTCAATGTAGTATTAGATACTTTTAATCAGATACAAACTCATTTATTTAGTTCAAGATACGAGAATCTTGTAAAGCAAATGAGGCTTAAGAAATAAATGGGTAAGAAAGTTTTGGTTTTTATAGGGCCTCCAGGTTCTGGCAAAGGTACACAGGCTTCTGTTTTTTCAAAACAATTAGGGTTGCCGCATATATCTACAGGAGATATATTTCGTTCTATTATAGAAAATAAATTAGATGATTATAAGCAAATAGAAAGCTATATATTAAAAGGTGAATTAGTGCCAGCAGAATTGGTTAATAGTATGGTTATTAAATATATCAATTCTAATGAATGTAGGGCTGGTTGTATTTTAGATGGTTATCCAAGAGATGTAGAGCAGGCTCAATTTTTTTGTGATAATATTAATTCTGATGTAGAAGCTATTTATTTTAACGTTTCAGAAGAAGTTATAAAAAAAAGAATATCTGGGCGCATTACATGTACTAAGTGTGGTCATATATATAACATGCATTTTGACAACATACATGAAAAAGATGCATGTAAAAAATGTAATAGTTTTTCATTATCCGCAAGGTCAGATGATAATGAGAATACAATTATAAAAAGATTAGAAGAATATAAGCAAAATACTCTTCCAGTAATAGATATAATGGAAGATAATTTTGTTTTACATAGGGTGAATGCGGATAAAGAAAAGCATTCAATTTCAGAAACTATTTCAATTCTTTTAAAAAAGGATTGACTTTATTGAAAAACTTTATATTATTTTGTTTTCTATAGTGATTTATTAAATTGGAGATTTATTAGTGTCAAGAATAGCAGGCGTAAACATTCCGCCAAATAAAAGATTAGTAATTGGTCTAACATATATATATGGAGTAGGTTTAACCACTTCTCAAAGTATATGTAAAAAAACAAAAATATCTGAAAGCAAAAGAGTGAAAGATCTATCAGATAAAGAGTTAGTACAATTAAGAGAAGAGATTGATAATAATTTAAATGTTGAAGGTGATCTTAGAAGAGAAGTTAGCCTTAATATCAAAAAGAAGAAAGATCTTCGTAATTATCAAGGTTTAAGGCATATTAGAAGGTTGCCAGTACGTGGTCAAAACACACATTCTAATGCTAGAACAAGAAAAGGTAAAGCAGTAGCAATTGCAGGTAAGAAAAAGTAATTAGGTAGAAAAATGAGTTCAGTAACTAAGGCAAAAAAGAAAAAGAAAAATATCAGTTTAGGAATAGTTCATATTAAAGCAACATTTAATAATACTATAGTAACAGTAACTGATGTTCAAGGCAACGTAATAGCAATATCCACTGCTGGATCGCACGGTTTTAAAGGAGCCAAAAAAGCTACGCCGTATGCGGCACAAGTTACTGTTGATAAGGTTTCAGAAGATGCAAAAGAAAATGGCCTGAGAACAGTTTCTATTAGGGTTAAAGGCGCTGGATCACAAAGAGAATCAGCAATGAGAGCAGTGTTTAGTCAAAATTTTGTTGTAACTTCAATTACCGATGTGTCTGGAGTAGCTCATAATGGCGTAAGACCACCTAATAGAAGAAGAGTCTAATATAAATTCTGTTAAATATAATATAAATAGCAATATGTCTTTAAATACAAACTGGAATTCTTTAATAAAACCATCTAAAATTAATTATGATGGAGTTAATGAAGAAAATAATGCAGCAAATATAGTAATAGAACCTCTGGAAAGAGGCTATGGTTTAACATTGGGTAATGCTCTTAGAAGAGTTCTTCTTTCTTCTTTGCAGGGAGCTTCTATAACTGCTCTTAAAATACCTGGTGTTGATCATGAATTTTCGGCAAAGCCAGGAGTTAAAGAAGACTTACTTGACATTGTTTTGAATTTAAAGAAAGTAAATATCAAAATGAATTCAGAGGAAAAAAAATCTGTATTTATTAATGTCAAAGGGCCATGCGTGGTCACGGCTGGTATGATAGAAACCACCACAGAAGTTGAGGTGTTAAATCCTGAGCAGGTTATTTGCACTTTGTCCAAAGATGCTGATTTAAATATGGAATTATTTTGTGAAACAGGAAGGGGTTATGTACCTGCTGGTTCTAATAAGAATGACGAGATGCCAATAGGAGTAATAGCAATAGATGCTCTATTTAGCCCTGTAAAAAAAGTGTCATATAAAGTCCAAGATACTAGAGTAGGGCAAGTAACAGATTATGATAAACTTGTTATGAGCATAGAAACAGATGGCTCAATTACACCAGAAATGGCAGTTGCACTATCAGCAAGAATACTTCAAGATCAATTGCAATTATTTATAACTTTTGAAGAAGAAGACGATGTAAAACAGGAATCTTCAGAAGAAGTTGAATATAATCCAGTTTTACTAAAAAAAGTAGATGAATTAGAGCTGTCTGTTAGGTCGCGCAATTGTTTGCAAAATGATAATATAGTATATATAGGCGATCTTGTTACAAAAACTGAAAATGAAATGCTAAGAACTCAAAATTTTGGTAGAAAATCATTAAATGAAATAAGAGATGTTTTGTCTAAATTCAACCTAAAATTTGGTATGGAAATTAGTAATTGGCCACCAGAGAATATAGAAGAATTAGCAAAAAAATATGAAGATCCATATTAATAATAATTATGTAATGAATTACATCAAATAATACATTATTAAAATATATAAGTAAAAATTAGGTAAAAAATGCGTCATAAAATTAAAGGAAAAAAGTTAAATAGAACTTCCTCTCATAGAAAAGCAATGTTTGCTAATATGGCAACTTCATTGGTAGTTAATGAACAAATTAAAACTACATTGCCAAAAGCAAAAGCTCTTAGACCAATAATAGAAAAATTGGTTACAAAGGCTAGAATAGGTACGCTTGCTTCTAGAAGAGAAGTTATATCTAAAATTAAAGATAAAAATGCTGCAGAAAAATTAATTTCTGTTCTTGCAGAAAGGTATAAAGATCGTCCTGGAGGTTATACCAGGATTGTTAAGGCCGGTTTTAGGTATGGAGATAGAGCACCAGTTGCATACATTGAATTTATTAATAGAGATATTAGTGCAAAAGGATGTATGACTCCTAAAGTTGAACAAAATGATGAAATTGAAAAAATAGAAGAATAGGAAAAACATGGCAAATCATTCGTCTACAAAAAAAGCTATACGCAAAACAGCTAGAAAAACGTCTATTAATAAAAATAGAAATAGTAGAGTTAAGACATATATTAAAAAAGTTCTTGAAGTAATAGAGTCTGGTGACAAGGATGCAGCACAAAAAGCTTTTATAGAGTTTCAATCTGAAATAATGAAAGCAGTTGCAGCAGGTGTTATTAAAAAAGGAACGGCATCTAGAAAAGTTAGTAGACTTTCTAGAAAAGTTAAAAATATTACTGAAGCAAAACAAATAAAAAAAGTTGCTGAAAAGAATGATGCAAAGAAAAAAACTTCTGCAGCTAAGACTGAAAAGAAAACTGTATCAAAAAAAGTTGCAGATAAGGCGGATAAGTAATAAATACTCAGAATAAATTTAATTTATATTTAAAATATACGTAAATAAACAGATGTATCAGAAATATTGTTTTAAGTATATGTAGATCCAAGACTCCTTGATTT
>JAHDEH010000049.1 GCA_020628955.1 Alphaproteobacteria bacterium | reverse complement strand
TAACTAGAGTCGCATAATGCGCAGATGATTTGCTTTGCGGAGGCATTGCATTAACGGAATTTTTACGCCAAGCGCTTAAAACTAGCTTTAGTCTTTTTTTGTATGGAGGGTTAGATTCCTGCGCTGCAATTAATAAATTATATTGAAAATCATCGCTGGTTAGGCTAAGCTCCGCAGGGCCTCTCCAAATAAGCGGCCTGATATAAGCATTTTTAAAATTATTAATTTTAATAACTTCCATGCAAGCATTATTTATTTCTTCTTCGCTGTAATAAACTTCCAAGCCCATTAATTTTGCAGAATTAATAAGCCTCTTAGTATGTTCTTTGAGTTTAAAAATGTCGCCATTATAGGCTCGCAGACCCTCATAGACAGCGCCAGAATAATGCAGGCTGTGAGTAAGTGCATGAATGTACGCATCCTCCCATTTAATCATTTTATTGTTGATCCAGATATAGTCTGATTTTTTTTTAGTTAATTTAAAATCCATTTTTTTAAAATTATCCTAGTAAATTGATTTAATTGATATTATACTATTCGTATGAAGAAATATATTGTTTATTTCAGTATAATTCAAGAATAAATAAGTAATTATGAATAATAAACCGCATTTATTAATTGTCGACGACGATTCTAGGATCGTAAAATTGCTTAAGCAATATTTAAGCAAAGAAGGTTTTTTAGTGTCAACCAGCACCTCAGCCAAAGAGGCGCTTACTATGCTAGAAAATTTTCAATATGATTTAATGATTCTAGATGTAATGATGCCAGAAATCACTGGGCTTGAATTTGCAACGCAGTTAAAAAGCGGTGGAAGCCTGATGCCGATTGTTATGCTTACTGCTTTATCGGAGCCAGAAGATAGAGTAAAAGGTTTAGAGTCTGGTGCTAATGACTATGTCACAAAACCATTTGAGCCTCGTGAATTAGTAATCAGAATTAATAACTTACTAGAGTCTAATGCTAAATTTATAAAGCAAGAAGAGGTTGTTTTCTTTGGTAGTAATAGCTATAACAAAACTACCAAAGAATTATTGCAACATGATAAAGTTATTCCACTTAGCACTACAGAGGAAAATTTGCTAGAGATTTTGATTAAAAATTCAGGTAAACCAATTGCTAGAGAGGAATTAGCTGAAAAAATGGGAGGTGTTAATGTCAGGTCAATCGATGTGCAAATAGTCCGGCTTCGTAGTAAGATTGAATTAAACTCTAAGGCGCCTAAATTTTTAAAAACAGCAAGAAATCACGGGTATGCGCTTTATATCTAACATGCAATTACTGCCTAAAACATTGCTAAATAGGTTCATGATGATTATCATATTACCTGTTTTAGTAATTCAATTAGTGGCGGTATATATTTTTTATCAAAGACATTGGTATAATGTAACTCAGCACACAAGCAGATTACTGATTTCAGAAGTGATAGATTTGGTTGAGTCGGAAAAATATATACATAATGAATTTATTGACAGCAATCATTTGAATTTAAAATATAAATTCATGCCTGAATTTGAAATTCCACAAAAGCCTCAAAACCACTTGAAAGAACTTGATATATTTGAAAAAAATTTGAGTAAAAAGTTAAGCCTAGATATTAAAAAAGTTTCAATTCACAACATTGATAATTATATTTTTTTGTATATAAAGCTCAGGGAAGGACTGCTGCAAATTGAATTACCATACAAAGCGCTATATAACCCTACCACTATTGTATTTGTTGTGTGGATGATTGTGCTTACTTTTATTCTGCTTACGGTGTCGATTATTTTTTCTAAAAATCAAATTAAGTCTATAATTGAGCTGACAAATGCAGCTGAAAGCTATGGTATTGATAGTAAATTTGGTTACTATAAACCATCAGGAGCTACTGAAATTAGGCAAGCAGGAATTGCTCTTTTAAAAATGCAAGATAGAATCAAGAAGCAAGCTAATAAAAGAGCGCAGATGCTAGCTATGATTTCGCATGATTTAAAAACTCCTTTAACTAGAATGAAGCTGCAAGTAGAATTAATGGAAGAGGGAGATGAAAAAGAAGAGCTGTCGCATGATATAGAATCCATGCAGCAAATGGTTGCATCGTACCTTGATTTTGCAAGAGGCGAGGGAGGGGAGCAATTTGTGTCAATAGATCTAATCGCTTGGACCCATGATTTTATTCAAAAGAAATATCCAAACCATGATATAAGCTTTAATGCTAACCAAGAGCAGATCTTTATTAAGCTTAAAAGCAATGCATTTGAAAGAGCTATTTCAAACCTTATTAGTAATTCTTTAAAATATTCTACAAAAATCATTATTTCTCTTTACACTATTGATACAAATGCTATCATAACTGTTGAAGATAATGGAAATGGCATAGATGAAGAGGAAAGGAGTTTGGTTTTTAAACCATTTTACAGAGCAGATAAGTCGCGCTGCCTGCAGTCCCCTAGCGTTGGGCTGGGTCTTGCCATTACTAAAGAGATCATAAAGGGGCATTACGGAACAATTTCTCTAGAAGATAGCGTGAAGCTGAAAGGTTTATTAGTAAGGATTATATTGCCAATAATTAAGTAAGAATAAATTTATTAAAATATGAAACAAATACCAAATCATCTTGCAATAATCATGGATGGTAATGCAAGATGGGCAAAAAAACAAAAGAAAATTAAGGAACAAGGGCATCAAGCGGGATTGCAGATCTTAAAAAAAATTATTTCTTATGCTGAGGATATTGGAGTAAATTATATTACATTATTTGCTTTTTCCTCTGAAAATTGGCACAGGCCAAAAGATGAGGTTAGCTATTTAATTAGATTAATTGATGTATATCTTAAAAAAGAACTTAACAATTTACATAAAAATGGTGTTAAAATTAAAGTTATTGGTAATTTAGATAAATTATCTGATTCATACAAGAAATCTATAAAAAATGCCGAAGAAAAAACCAAGAATAATAGTAATATAGTTGCAAATATTGCGTTTAGCTATGGCTCAAGGCAAGAAATTATAGATGCTGTAAAAAAGATACCAGCTGATTGCGCGAGCAATATTACAGAAGAAGAATTTAGTAAGTATTTATATAGCCCTGATATGCCAGATGTTGACTTGCTGATAAGAACTGGTGGTAAATATAGAATAAGTAATTTTTTGCTATGGCAAGCAGCATATGCAGAGTTGTATTTTACAGATACATTATGGCCAGATTTCACCACAGATGACATAGATTTAGCTATAGAAGATTTTAATACAAGAAAAAGAAGTTTTGGAAGGAGATTAGATGAGTAGCAACACAAAAAAGCGAATTATTTCCGCGTTGTTTATAGGTTTATTATTTATGTTTAGCATCTTTGTTGTTCGCACAATGTTTTACATTATCATGAGTGCAGTGTGTTTTTTCATGATGCATGAATGGTATAAAATGACAAAAACTGAGTTAGTTTGTATTTTTATTGGGTTAATTTTGATACCAATTGCAATATATTGCATTATTTTAATTTCTGCAATTGATAATGTTGGGTGGTTTTTATTTAGTTATTTTGTATGTATTTGGACAGTAGATGTCATGGCGCTGTGCGGCGGCAAGCTTATAGGGGGTACTAAATTAGCGCCTAAAATTAGTCCAAATAAAACTATAAGCGGTTTGTTGTGTGGGGTTTTGAGTGCTGTTATAATAACTAATATTTTAGCTACTATTTTTGCGCACCAAACAGATATTTACTACAACCGTATAAACCTAAGCTTATTTGTGGTAATAGTTGCTGTTTTAGCGCAAATTGGAGATTTATTTGTATCTATCTTTAAAAGAAAATTTGAAATAAAAGATACAGGCTCTATAATACCAGGCCATGGCGGTGTTTTGGATAGGTTTGATAGTATAATATTCACAAGCCCAGTATGCTATTTTGTTTTATATTATTTTATATAGGTTATTATGCAGCTGAAAAATAAGAAAAATAACTCTTATGCAAAATATAAATTGCTTAATATTGCAGTTATAGTTATGTTTATTTATTTTATTTTTCATTCTATTTATGGAAGTAGGGGAGTTGTTGCATATTTCAGACTGCAATCAGAAATAGATCAATCTACAAAAAAACTTTCACATCTTCGTGCAGAGCGTCTTGAGATTGAAAATAAAACTAAATTACTGCGACCTGAATCTTTGGACCTTGATATGCTAGAAGAAAAGGTGAAAAAGGTGCTAGGCGTCGCAGAGCCAGAAGAAAAAATAATAAAAATTAATAAAGAGAATTATGAAAATTGAATTATATAAAAACGACTTGCCTGATAATTTTGAAATAGAAGGTGATGTAGCAATTGACACAGAAACAATGGGCCTTGACTTGCATAGAGATAGACTTTGTGTAGTGCAAATTAGTAATGGTGACGGAATTTGCTATTTGGTGCAATTTGACGGAAAGGATTATAGCGCCCCTAATTTAAAAAAATTACTTCTGAGCGAAGATAAAGTGTTTATTTTTCATTATGCCCGTTTTGATATAGCTGTGCTTAAAAATCATTTCGATGCAAATTTGCAGAATGTATTTTGTACTAAAATAGCTTCTAAATTAACCAGAACATACACAGGCTATCACGGTTTAAAAGATTTGCACAAAGAGTTGCTTGGGGTTTCTATTTCAAAGCAACAACAATGTTCTAATTGGGGGGCAGAGGAGCTTAGCGATGATCAGAAAGAATATGCTGCAAATGATGTTTTAAATCTTTGCCAAATTCGCTCTATATTAGAGCAAAGGCTGCAAAATATAGGCAGGCTAGATATGGCAAATAAATTATTTGCTTTTATACAAACAAGGGCAGAGCTTGATCTGCTTGGTTGGAATGATATTGATATTTTTTCGCATAACTCTTAAGGCAAACTCGCGGGCGGGCGGGGCGTGTCATCACGAGGAGTCCGTGAGACGGGCGCGGGTGATCTCTTCCGCCAGCATTCCTACTCACGAAATATCAACAGGAAACGCAGCTTCTATTTCTTCTTCTGACTCTCCAAGTCTTTTTAATTCAGAGTTTTGGCTAGACAAAATTGCTAGTGCTATTGGGTCTGTTAAATCAAATTCAGAATAGCTTTCGTCATCTGTACTCAGCGTTTGTGTTTCAATGGAGCTAGAATTTAAAGATGCTAATTTCAGGGAAGATGCGGATTTAAAGCAATTTTCTGCTTTAGATAGTAAATTTAAAGTCTTTTGAAGAGTTTCTATTTGATGTTTGATGCTATCTATTCTTGTAGTTTTATCATTAATAGCTGCATCATATGTTTTTTCTATTTTTTTATATTTTTCAGTATGATCTGATGATATACGGACGTCTTCTTCTATTATTTCATCAATTCTTTTAAAGGAGGCGCTATGTTTCTGCATGGAAGCTTTGCGGTTTGCAATTTGATTAGATTTATCAATTAATTCCTGATCTTTAATCTCAATATCAATTATACTGATTGATTCATCTCGCTCTTCATATTCTATTTTTTGTGGTTTTAAATTTAAAGTAAAATTGGTAGTTCTTGCTATAGGCGAGCTTGCTTCTACAATTGAAACGATCTCTATTTCATCGTCTTCTATTTTTTCTTTAATATGATGTTTGTACTTAGAGTGATGGTGCCTGTGTTTTGAATGATGTAAATGATTATCTTTTTTATGATATTTTTCTTTTAAAGCCTCCTCTTTTAAGTGGTCAATTTCTACCCTGCGCTCATCAATAATTTTATTCATAGCCTTTTTTTCGTGATAAAATACATCATCTGGGTCGCTGCTTTCAGAGATGGAATCTACTATATCAACTAGCTCCATATTTTGCGGGCCTTGCTTAAGCGCTTTTTCCATATTATTCGCTTGTTCCATCATTTCTTTTGCTATTTTGTTAATGTTAATACTAGCTTCAATAGCCTCTGCTGCATTTATTAGTGATTTATAGCGTAAACCAGATAGTTCAACTTCACTTTTTTCTGCGTCTTCAAGCATCTCAGTAAAAGTTTCAACAATTTCTTCTGATGCTGCAACAACGCCATCTGTAATAGTTTCTGCTTTGCTATATATTTTTTTTATCTCTATGCCTTTGCGAATAAATTCATTAATCATAGCAAATACTTCGGTGACCGCGCCTGCTATATTTTTTACTTCGTATTTCTCTTCTTTTTCCTCTTGTTCTGCCTTTTTTGCAGCTTGCTCAAATTTTAGGGCTGCTTTTTGCAGGGATTTCGATTCTTTTTTAGAGCGTGATTTTTTTGCGTCCTCTCTTAGATCCTTTGCTGCATCCATTGCATCATCATGGCCAATAATTTTGATTGTGTCTTCAAATATTATATCTGCAATATCTTTAACTCTAACAGCTATTTGTTTAGCTTCTTCTGCTTTTCTGATTGCTTTTTTTATGCTTCTTTCACTTTTTATTGTATATTTTCTAGTCATAAATAATACCTCCCAAATGAATTTAATTACACATTGAAAAATTACTTTTATATTCAATGTATAGTTATATAGTATCATAAAATTAATAAAATAAAAACTTAAATTTTATTTATTTAAAAATAACTTAAGTAACTTGCCGCTACGGTCATTTTATTTAGTTATATAATTCAAATATAAATTAATGAAATGCTGTCATTTTTTTTTGTCTCAAGCTCTTGACATTGCATAAGTGTACA
>JAHDEH010000008.1 GCA_020628955.1 Alphaproteobacteria bacterium | reverse complement strand
GCAAAAAGGCGTGGGGCTTGGGCTTTATTTATGCAAAGCAATCATCGAAAAACATAACGGAAAAATGTGGGTTGACACAAAAGATGGCAACTTTACGGTAGTATTTTGTTTGAAGAAGTAAGTTTAAAGGTTAATATACTCTACTAGCGGCCCTACCATAATTAAAGGCAAAAACATTATGGAGCCTACTAAAATTACGGTGATTAACAGGAAAAAGCCTAGCTCTATGCTTGATTGCACGCGCGTGTTTATTTGGCGATTTATTCTTTGCTTATTCGAGAATGAGCCACTTATCGCTAGGGAAAAATAAATGACTCCGTAGCGCCCTATGAACATCGCAATAGCCGTCATATAATTAAAGTAATCAGTGGACACATCAAGGCCAGTGAAATCTGAACCATTTCCTACAAAACTAGACGCAAAATTATATGTGACATCTGTTATTGCTTGCGAACCATGATGGTCTATCAAATCATCTGTAAATGACAACATAAGAGTGATTGATGTGAATAATAATACTCCAACCGGCACTATTAAAAACACAATTATTACATAATTTATTTCATTGATGGTGATTCTTTTGCCAAAAAAATTGGCCGTTTCACCGGTCATCATACCTCTTAAGAAAACTGCAACTATGAGATAAGAGAGCATTGCAAAAAAGCCAGACGAAGCACTTTCTATAACAAATTTGCTAATGATTAAATTTGAAAACAACACAAGCGTGCTAAACGGCGAATAATTTTCAAGGCAAGCATTTGGTGACCCATCAGAGCTCATAGTAATGGACAAAACCCACATTAGAGATGGAAATTTATCATAAATCATTTCCTTTCCATTATAGTTAAAATTATCTTTTAAGGCGCTATTTTCCAATATTAAAGGAACGCCATATTCACCCTCCCCCTGGCTAATTAAAAACAATGATATTGTCATTATTAATATTACAATAAAGTGCAATGTCCAGCTGAGCTTCCTGGCGTCGACCAGAAAACCATATGCAAAAATCATGCCTGATTGTATTGTCACTATTAAAAATAAACCAAGCATTATTGCAGTGCGCGAAGGTGCCTCGAATGGATGCGCAGAAGCGCTAGAAAAAAAGGAACCACCATTGGCAATTAGATTTTTTATGGCAACCTGCGCGGCCACAGGCCCAATATACATTGTTTGCTGATTTGCATCTTGCAATGTTTCATATACAACTTCTCCTGCAAAACTTTGCGGCACACCACAAGTAATTAAATTAAAACCTGCAAACAGGGCAATTGGCAATAAAATAAAAATTATAGCCCTTAAAAAATCATCGTAAAAATTGCCTATATACGGATTTTTACTATTAATAATTCCACGAACAAATGCAATAAACACAGCAATGCCCGTGGCACCAGAGAGAAAATTTTGCATAGTCATGGCAAAAATATGCGAAAGCATTGTAAGCTCAGACTCTGGGTCGTGACTTTGCCAAAAAGTTCCAGTAGAAAAAGAAATAGCTGCATTCAGCCCTGCAGCAAAGCTAATTTGCTGAGCCTCTTTATTAACCGAAAAAACAAGATAATTCTGAAAATAAATGATTAAAAAAGAAATAGTAATACAAACCAAATTGAAAATTATCAAGCTCCTGAAATACTCAGAAGCAGTTTGACTTTGCCAAAATCCAGTATTATTTTTTAAATGCTCGTGCTGAACGTAATCATAGCGATACACACTTGCAATATATTGCCCCAAAACAGGAGCAATTAATGTTACAACTGAAAAAAATACTAATGCAGGAATAATCATAACAATAATTATGTCTGTGTTATCTTATTATCTTCCTTAGGAAGTTTTAATGATTTTTTTAAACCGCATGATGCAATTGAAAATAATACAATTAAAATAAAAAAATTATATTTCATATCGAATTATATGTAGATTAATTTTATTAATTTGTATATCATACATCGATGATTCAAACTAAACAATGATTTAATGAAAAAAATTACTAAAATATATATATTATTTTTTATTTTATTTGCTACCTTGTCTGCAAATAACTCTATGGCTGGTAAAATTTTCTGGGAAAAATTAGAAACAGACGAATATATTAATAACGAAATACCAATATATGACGAGCTGGACAAAAAAATATATCTAGATAATTTCGGGGAAAAAACGATTTTATTAGTATTTTGGGCACCGTGGTGCAGCGCTTGCGTTAATGAATTGCCGCTACTTGATAATTTGCAAAAGGATTTCAAAAAATTACCCTTCCAAATTATTGCCATATCTGAAAATAGCAAAAGCACTGAGCACATAAAAAAATATTACGAGACTAGCAATATCAGGCACCTTGACATATTTCATGATCCACAAAATATTTTATTTAAAGACCTTGGCATCTCAAGCCTACCAACTGCCTACTTAATAGACAAAGATGGAAAAATTAAATTAAAAATCAAAGGCTTCATTAAATGGCAGGATAATGCGGTTCGCCGTTTGATCCTAGATGAGCTGGGTGCTCAGCATGAAATGCCTAGGAATACATATAAAAAAGCAAATTTAAATCGAAAGTTGCATGATAATTTTATTATTCTTGACAAAAAAGAGATAAAACAAGAAGATACAGCAACAGATACTAAAAGTAATAAATCACTCAAAGAACAAACTAATAATAAAACAGAGGAAGTCAACAATGAAAGTAAATCAAAATAATAATTCCATAGCAGAATCAAATTTAGTACTAAGCACCCCAAAATTAAGCAAACTACAGCAACTATTGTCATTACTACCATTTTTTGGCAAAGGCAAGGAAAAAATAGCAGTTCTGCGCCTAGACGGAGTAATTGGCAAGCCAAGTGCTAATAAATCGGGCATAAACCTTAACTCACTCAACGAATTAATTGAAAAAGCATTTAAAACAGATAAATTAAAAGCTGTGTTCTTAGCGGTTAACTCACCTGGTGGCTCGCCAGTTCAGTCAGAACTAATAGCTAGCAGAATCATAGAATTATCCAAGGAAAAAGATATTCCTGTTTACAGCTTTGTAGAGGATGTTGCAGCCTCTGGTGGCTACTGGCTTGCATGCGCGGGCGAGAAGATTTTTGCCAGCAGAAGCTCTATCATCGGCAGTATTGGCGTAATCTCTAGCAGCTTTGGCTTTCAAGAAGCAATCAAAAAACTTGGTATAGAGAGAAGAGTCTATACTCAAGGTAATAATAAATCTGTAATGGATCCATTCAAGGAAATAAAAGAAGAAGATCTCAAGATCATTAAATCATTGCAAAAAGAAATTCACGAACATTTCATCGATTATGTCAAAGATCGCAGAGCCGGAAGACTTACTCAAAATGATGACATATTATTTAATGGAGAATTTTGGTCCGGCCAAAGCGCTGTTGACTTTGGACTTATAGATGGCATTATTAATATGCATTCATTTATACAAAAGAAATTTGGCAAAAATATCCATATAGAATATATCGAGCCAAAACAATCTTGGTTTAAGAAAAAATTTGGAATTAATGCATATTCAAAACAAATAGCTGGTGATTTTGCTGATGAAATTATAGACAAGGCAGAAGCGAAAATAGATACATCGCGCTATGATTTTAAATAATTAGAATCATAGCTTGTTTTAATTTAGAAGTTTTTAACACTTTCGAGCACTGTCTCTAATATCATGCTTGCCGCCGCCGAGTCATCAGCCTGATTGCGTTCTTTGCGCTTCATTCCAAAAGTTTGCATAAGCTGATTGGCTGCTTTTGAAGTTAGTCGCTCATCTTGCATGTAAATTGGTAAGTTAGTTCTTTTTACCAAATAATCTGCAAATTTTAATACTAAGTCTGTTTGATTGCTGTTTGATCCATCCATATTAACTGGCAATCCAAGCACAATTGCGCATATATTATGCCTCTCTATTATGCCTAGAATATAATTAACTTTTTTCTTCTCTGATTCAATATCAGTGATTCCATGCGGCATAGATATGCTATGGTCTGGTGTTGATATTGCCATGCCAGTTTTCTTTAAACCATAATCTATAGCTAAAATTGGCATATTTTTTTGAAAAAATTGATAAAATTCTTGAACTGTTTGCACTATCATGGTAATTAAATGTACGATTATAAAAAATATTATTATAAATGCTAAAATTAATAAAACAATATATAGATTTGAAATTAATAAAATCTATATTTATATTTGCCCTATCATATTGCCTATTATTTAACTCAGCAATATTTTTATATAAATTTCATTATTTCCAAGCAGATACTATAACAGCTATTTTGGAACTAGCAAAAGATTTTATATATAATCTTATTACTCTGTTCATTATCTTTTATGGGCTAGCATTCATGCGCCTGTTCTTTGCAATTGGCAGTATTTTTCTCTTTGTCAGCGGTGCTGTTGCTAGCTATTATTTATATTTCTTCTCTATTGCCCCGTCCAAGACAATTATGCTGTCAGTATTTGCAACGCACCAAACAGAAGTGCAGGAACTGGTGAGTTTAAGGCTAATTATATGGATAGTTTTTGCTATTATATTTTGCATATACTTACTTAAAAAATATAATATGTGCCAAAATGAAAACCCTTTTAGCAAGCTGATATCTGCTATATGTATATATTTTCTTGCTTTAAATATATTGCACCCACAACATAGCTTTCTTCGCACCTACTTCCCGCTACAATATTTGCATAATAGCTATGAGGTGTTGTTTAATCAAAATGAAAATTTTACCCGTGAAGACATACATAAATCCTTCAGCTTTGAAGAAATAACAGATAATGAAGATGTCATAGGTGTTTTTGTTATAGGTGAATCTGCAAGATATGGTAATTTTGGAATTAATGGATATCACAGGAATACAACTCCTTTGCTATCGAAAATGAATAATGTAATTTCTTACAAATCACGCTCATGCTCTAGCTCTACATTTTTATCTGTTCCTTGCATGCTCTCACGCTATGGCGAAAAAAATATAGATAAAATTGAACATGAGTCAACCTTATTATCTGTTCTTACAAAACTAGGTTTTGAAACAATTTGGATTGGAACTCAATCTATTACTAAACATTACAAAAATAGAAAAGGTGGTTCATTTTATGATGAAGTGAATTTTCACATGATTCCTGGTGGCTCAATTGTAATGTTACCAAACAGCCACGACGGCAAATTATTACCTTATCTTGAACAAAACATAGAAAGCGCAGGAAAAAAGTTCATAGTTCTGCACACAACTGGAAGCCATTGGAATTATAGCGCAAGATACCCCAAAGAGTTTGAAAAATTTAAGCCAGTAATGCAAGATGCAAATAATACTGATGCCGCAAGCTGCAAGTCAACAGAGCGATTAAACAGCTATGATAATTCAATTTTATATACAGATTATGTTTTAAGTGCTATAATAAATAGATTAAAAAATAAAAAAGCATTTGTGATTTACGCCTCAGATCATGGCGAATCTCTTGGAGAAAATGGGTGCTTAACTCATGGCAGCGAAAAATATGTAAAAGAACAGAGGCAGGTTCCTTTTATTGTTTGGATGTCCGATAGTTACAAAGCGTCTAATAAAAAGAAATGGAAACTAATGCAAAAGAAAAAGAAAAAATATATTTCTCATGACTATATTTTTCATACAATTTTGGACTGTTTGAATATAAAATCTGATGCTATTGATCCAAAACTTAGTTTATGCAAGTAGTTGAAAACTATTGTATATTTAATTAAAGTTTAGCTAAGAATTGGCTAAGTGAATACTATATACGGGTAGTTCAAGCGAGACAATGAAACTGCATAAACAGGAGTTAAATTTACAATATAAGATAAAAAATATTTTATGAAATTATACATAATAGCTGGTGAAAATTCTGGAGATTTTATAGGCAGCAAACTTATAGAGAAACTTCCATGGCAAGCAAATGGTACCACAACGCCTCTTAATATGAGCATAGTTGGCGGACCAAAAATGCAAAAAGAATCGGGTTTAATGTCATTGTTCCCTATGCATGAAATCAACATAATGGGTTTTTTAGAAATTATCCCTCATATATTTCGCATCAAAAAAAGAATAGATGAAACTGTAAATGACATAATTAACAAAAATCCCGACCTTCTAATTACAATAGATTCTCCAGGCTTTACATATAGGGTGGCAAAAAGAGTAAGGGAGCTAAACAAAGATATCAAACTAGTGCACATAGTCGCACCTTCAGTCTGGGCATACAAGCCAGGCAGAGCATTAAAATATGCAAAGTTATATGATAATCTATTGACGCTACTACCATTTGAACCACCCTATTTTACAAAGCTTGGCCTAAATACAATATGTATGGGCCACCCGGTTCTGGAGCAAAATTTTAAACAACAACCAGATGCAGACTATTTGCAAAAATTAAACATAGCAACTGGTGCTAAAATCATAACTATCACACCTGGCAGCAGAACAGGCGAGATAAAAAAACATATGCCAATTATTGCAGAGGCAATGAATAAAATGCAAAAATCTAGGGAAATTCATGTGATTTTTGTGCAGCCAAATGAAAATAACTTCAAGCTGATTAAATCATATTTAAGCGCCGCTAGTTTTTCTTATTCATTTTCTACCGACAGGCTTAATTCATATGCAGTTGCGGATGTTGCGCTAGCAAAATCTGGGACTAATACTATAGAAATATCGGCATCAAGAACGCCAATGATTGTTTTTTACAAACTAAATTTAATCAGTTATTTTTTAATTAAAATGATGATAAAAATAAAATACGCATCAATAATCAATATAATTGCTGACAAAGAAGTGATTCCTGAATTACTACAAAATAATTTTTCTGCTTCTAATATAATCCAAAATATTGAATCTTTATTGCATGATGGTAATAGTCAAGTCGAAGAAGCTTCTAATATACTATCTTCGTTGCGTAATCCAAATGGCCCTGCCCCATCAGAAATCGCGGCAAGCGAAATATTTAAAATTGCTAAAAACAAAAATAACTCATAAATAGTGCAAAAATTATTGGGACGCTTCTCTGATTTCTTAGAATTTGAATATCATAATATTGATTTATGTTATTTTTTATGCTTTGCAGCTGGAATTTTATGCTATTTTTCGGGCTATATAGATATATCATATTTCTCTGCTAGCGCAGGAATTTTATTAATTTTACTTATATTGTTAAAATACAGAAAAAATATATGTATTTATTTTTTTGCATGCTGCACTATTGCATTTTTTCTAGGTGTATTTGTTTCAGACTACAAGCTCTCATCTATAACAACAAAACCTATAGACAAAATCACAAATGCAGTAATAGAAGCAAAAGTAAAATCACTGAAGCCAACATTGCGGGGCATGCAATTAACGTTAGTTGATATTTCCCCCCACTACTCTGAAAATCTTCAAGTAAAAAAAGTAAGAATCAGTATGGCACATAATCAAGCAGCCAATATCAAAAAAAATGACCTGGTCAAAATGAAAGTAAAATTATTTCCATTATCTAGGAGCGTGCTTCCGGGTACATTTGATTTTGGCTTTTATTTGAAAATGTCAGAAATTGAAGCAACTGGTTTTGCCATTGGTGATGTAGAAATTTTATCAGAAAATAGCAATAGAATCAAAGGAGCAATTGACCATGCTCGTAGCCTTATTTATAAGAGATTACTGAAACATTGCGAAAAAGATGTTGGGAATTTTTTAGCAGCTATTTTAATAGGTGAAACTAGGGCAATTCCTAAACAGGTTGCAAACAATATGCGCGACACAGGCGCCTCGCATATACTAAGCGTATCCGGATTACATCTATCCTTAGTATCTATGATATTCTTTGTAAGTAGTAGATTTTTACTAAATTTTTCAAACTATATTGCCTATAATTATAATATCAAAATTATGTCTGCAATCATTTCGATATCTGGTAGCTTTTTGTATTTGCAGATCAGCGGCGGTAATATTGCAGCTAGCAGAGCTTTTATTATGGTCACAATTTTTATCGCCTCGATAATTCTTGGCAGAAATGTACACCTTATGCGCTCTGTAATGCTTGCTGCATTTTGTATATTAAGTGTTATGCCAGAATATATTTACCATCCTAGCTTTCAACTATCTTTTATGGCAGTTTTTTGCCTAGTTTCTATGTGTCAATTATTTACTAGTGATTATGCACTATTTCCGCAAATTGGAGATGGTTATTTTGCTAAAATTAAATTTTATCTACTTGGTAATATATATTCAAGCCTTGCAGCCAGCCTCATTACTGCACCATATGTGATTTATCATTTTTATAAATTCGCCAACTATTCATTATTAATGAACCTAATAGCTGTGCCTATAATGTCATTTGTAATTATGCCTCTTGCTCTACTAGCTTTAATTTTAATGCCAGTTTCATTTGAAAGTATAATTTTATATATACTTAATATTTTTGTAAAAATTATCATTAATTCAGCTGACTATATAGCGCATTTACCAAAATCTGTTTTATATATTGGATATATTCCAGATATATCATTATTACTTTTTACTTTAGGCTTTTTCTGGGTTGTGATATGGAAATCAAGGATTAGAACAGTTGGTATATTATTGATTCTTGTATCAATATTTTTTATTTTTAATAAAAAAAATGCAAATTTTATCTATGATCATGAATTAAAAATTGTGGCAATGCAAAATAAAAATAACGAACTAGAAATATATTCAGATAAAGCGCCTTCAAAATTTATATCAGATTATCTAGTTAATTGGTATGGGCAAAAAGAAACTATAGTAAAACATAAAAAAATAGCCTATAAAAATAGATTTTTTAAATTAAATGATGGCAGAAAGATAAGTTTATCATATAAAAAATGCTCAAAAATGGCAGATATAGTGATAATTACATCAAAAAAATTACAATGTATACCAAAAAAACATCAAAAAATAATTAATAACCAATATCTCTGGCAGAATAAACAGGTAATTATTTATTAAATTACATCTTTATTCTACAATACTATTAATCACTTATTGTATATTTGAGGCTTTTTATGTCAATTACTCTACAAGAAATATTAGACTTACAAAAATGGTTTGAAAATTTGATCAATACACAAACTATAAGCACAGATAATTCAAAAATCAATTCTAGCACTAAGAATGTTATTACTGAATATCATGCAATAATGAAAAATATTGCAGCTTATGTACGTGAAACAGATAAAAATTTCAATAATGAAAAAAATATAGATCATAATAAATTAAATATAATTATTGCATTGCTACAAGGTGAAATAGATAAATCTGGACGTATTCTAGAAGTAGTAAATACTTTAAAAATTCAAGAAACATCTGAATTTATATGCGTACCAAACGATTTAATACCAGATATTATAGATCTGGATGTTAATATTGATGAAATACTTGACTCGGTAACTTCAAATGGACACTGGATATTTGATAGGGAGTTTTTAGATACTGATTTATTAGTTTAAACAAAAAATAACTGTAAACTATATAAAAGTGGTGGCCAGAGGCGGGCTCGAACCGCCGACACAAGGATTTTCAGTCCTTTGCTCTACCAACTGAGCTACCTGGCCTTAAATTATTTGATAGAATTGTTATAAACAATAAAAATAGTTTTGTCTATGCTTAATTAGCTGTTTTTATAATTTTTTTGCTTTAATTGAGTGCTTACTAATTTAACATATCAAATTTTTAGGATATTTTGAAAAAAATAGCAAAAAATATAAAATAAGACTTGATTAATGTACTATACTTGGTTTATAATATTAGAATTCAATATAAAAAAAAATCATGATGTCAGAATTATTTGCTATGAAAAATATTGCAAAACTATATACAGGAAATGAGGCAATAGTCCTTATATGCCTTATGCTTGCGGTGTTTTTTCCATTTTTAGTAATTATACGAAAATTAATATTCCCAGGTGTTAATAAGGTTTCACAAATACGCGGCAACGATTATAGCAATATTTTTGAATCATACAGGGTAAATAGTAAAATTTTACATATATTCACTGTTTTTTATATCATGTTTTGGGAAAAGCTTCTTGAAAGCGGAAATTATTTAACTAAAACTTTTATAAAATATGCAGATATAGCGCTTGAAGTTTATATTATATATGTTGTAACTACAACTATTAATACATTTATTAGCGTCAGTGTTGAGATGTATAAAACAAAAGCGGTATCGCGTAGATTACCACTTGATTTGCACTCTCAGATATTAAAGATACTGATTAACCTTTTTGCCATTTTAGCAGTTTTTTCATTATTATTTGGGCTATCTATCAGCAGTTTATTTACTAGTCTTGGTGCAGCTGCCGCGCTCCTTACTTTTGTATTTAAAGACACAGTGCTTGGTCTGCTTGCTAGTTTGCAACTTACATATCAGGATATTATTAAAGTTGGTGACTGGGTTACTCTGCCAAATTACAAAGCTGATGGTAATATAGAAAAAATTACTATTACGGTAATAAAGATTCGTAATTTTGATCAAACCTATACAACTGTTCCGACTTATGCTTTTTTG
This sequence comes from Alphaproteobacteria bacterium, assembly GCA_020628955.1. Lineage (GTDB taxonomy): Bacteria > Pseudomonadota > Alphaproteobacteria > Rickettsiales > Rickettsiaceae > Megaera_A. Next base: position 27,161 of record JAHDEH010000008.1, on the reverse strand, counting down.
ACCACTGGAGTCCAAAACTGGCGCTCTATGTTTGAAAAAGGAGGGCGTAGAATCAAGCGTTCAATAAGCTTAGATATGGATACTATATCTATGCTAAATAAAGAGCAAAAACAGTCGCTTTTAGAGAAAAAATTCATTAAAAATTTTGCAAAAGAACATCAGGATTTAGTTGGCACTGAAGGCGTTTCAAATGCAACATTATTTAGGCATTATATCAATTTTTACCTAAAAATGCACCAAGATATTCATAATGATGGATTTACGTTCTTAGTAAGACAATTGCAACCTAAAGAAACAGGACTACCAATTGAGCTTTATGTATTTACAAAAAATACAGACTGGCCAATTTACGAAGGAATTCAGGCTGATATATTCGACCATATATTATCGGTAATGCCAGAGTTCAAACTGAAGGCTTTCCAAACAGTGATTAGAAGAACCATTAAAAATTAGTACAAATAAAATGGCTTTATTTATGCATAAAAAGCATTTTAAAGGCAATATAACAGCTTGGCGCTTAAAGCTATAAATTTTATTTTAAATAAGCTGCTTGCTATATTGTATATTTAATTAAAGCCTAGAGCAAAAAATTAACTTTAGGATTGTAATATATAATTACAAAAAGTTACTTGAAAAATAAATATAATCCAATTAAACTAATAATTATAGAAAACACGATTAATATTTGGGATAAAGGCATAAAATATAAAAATGACAGAAATAGATTACGATCAAATTATAGATAAATTCAAATCAAACGGAGCAAACATAAATGAAGAAATTGTTCAAAAAGCTCTTGAATTTGCTGTAAAATATCATTCCGGACAAACTAGGTCATCCGGAGAAGATTACCATCACCACCCCATTGCAGTCGCAGAAATCATATCAGAGATGCGCCTTGACACCGACTCTATCGTTACTGCTATATTACATGACACAGTAGAAGACACGGAGCTAACTCTCGAGGAAATAGAGCATCATTTCAGCCCTACAATTGCAAGATTAGTAGACGGAGTAACGAAACTTGCAAAAATTAAATTCAAAGCTGATAATGTTCGCCAAGCAGAAAACTTTCGCAAATTATTGGTAGCAATGAGTGATGATATCAGAGTTTTACTAGTCAAGCTAGCTGATCGTTTGCACAATATGCGCACAATTGAATTCCTTCCAAAGCCAGAGAAGCAAAAACGCATTGCCCTTGAAACCATGGAATTATATGCCCCCTTAGCCGAGCGCATAGGGATGCAGCAGATCAAAGTTGAGCTGCAGGATATTTGCTTTGGCATACTGCACCCAGAAGTCAAAGATTCAATCTTAAATAGATTTAAACATATTGAAAGCGATAAGGAAGATTATATCGACGATATTATCATTGAAATAAAAAAACTTGTAACTACGAAAATTTCAAATGCATCGGTTACTGGGCGCAAGAAAACTCCTTATTCTACCTGGATGAAAATGAAGCAAAAAAATGTAGGGATAGATCAACTTTCAGATATTATAGCGTTCCGTGTTATCGTTGATAAAATCGAAGATTGCTATAATGTTCTTGGAATGATTCACAGCGAATATAAAATGGTACCTGGTAATTTTCAGGACTTTATAAGCACGCCAAAAAATAATGGCTATCAGTCTCTGCATACTGTAGTTATTGGGCCGATGATGCAAAAAATTGAGGTGCAAATAAGAACGCAGGAAATGCATGATGTTGCAGAACTTGGAGTAGCTGCACATTGGCGCTACAAGCAAAAACACGAAGACCCGTCAGATGGAAAAAATTATACATGGCTTAGGGAGCTCCTATTTATAATAGAGCAAAACAGCGCTCCTGAAGATATGCTTAAAAACACAAAAATGGCCATGTATTACGACCAAGTATTTTGCTTCACTCCAGATGGAAATTTAATCGCATTACCCAAAGGCGCAACAGTTGTAGATTTTGCGTATATGGTTGACTCTGACATAGGAAACCACTGCCTAGGCGCAAGAATTAATAACAAAGAACTAAAGCCAAATGCGGAATTAATCAATGGCAACCAAGTGGAGGTGATTCTTTCTGAAACCATATGCGTTAAACCGGAATGGGAAAATTTTGTGGCAACTGGCAAAGCGCGAGCTGAAATTAAAAAACAGCTTAATGCTATGCAACACGAACAATATGAATCTCTGGGTAAAAATATTATCACTGAAGCATTTAAAGCAAATGAAATAAGTGATGTAGATGCCGCAATGAATATTGTCTGTAATTATTTCAAAAAAAATCAAGAGGAAGTTTTTTATGCAACAGGTAGGGGCGATATATCTCGTACAGAGATCTTAGAACAAGTGCTACCCAAAAAAACTAAATTAATAGACTCAACTCTGCAGCTTCTTAAATTTAAAAAACAAAAAATAAAAAAAGTGGCAGCTCCTATTGGAGGCATCGTCTCTGGAATGGCTTTAAGTTACGCAAAATGCTGCTATCCTTTGCCTGGTGATAAAATAACTGGAGTAGTCCATACAGGAAGCGGTATTACCATTCATACATCAGATTGTACCAAGCTCGAAAATTATGTCAACGAACCAGAACGCACAATAAGCCTACAATGGAATTTTAATGTTTCTGATGCATCTTTTATTTGCAGATTAAATGTTACGTTAATAAATGAACCAAATAGCTTAGCTGTATTTTCCACTGAAGTTGCAAAAGATGGGGGTAATATCATTAATTTTACTATACTCAACAGAGGGTCAGAATATTATGATATGTATTTCGATATTGAAGTAAAGTCATCGTATCATATTAACTCTATTATTAATTCCTTAAAAACAAAAAAAATTGTACAAACAATACACAGAGCGCGCAGTTAAATAAATATATTAATAAAAATATGAATAGTAAATTGACTAGCCACCTTAAAATATGTAGAATGATTTATATTATATAAGCAGTAACTAAAAACATATGGACGAAATAATAAGTCACAATATAGAGAATGTAGATTTTGAAAGCGCTATTTCAGAGCGCTATTTATCATACGCATTATCCACCATCATGTCTCGCTCTCTGCCTGATGTAAGAGACGGCCTAAAGCCAGTGCATAGAAGATTATTATATGCAATGATGAAGCTAAAGCTTGACCCAAATTCTGGATACAAGAAATGTGCAAGAGTAGTTGGTGACGTAATTGGTAAATATCATCCACATGGCGACACTGCAGTATACGATACACTAGTGCGTCTTGCTCAGAATTTTTCCTTGCGCTACCCTCTAATTGATGGCCAAGGGAATTTTGGTTCAATCGATGGCGATAATGCAGCGGCTATGCGTTATACCGAATCTAAATTGACAGAAATTTGCACCTATCTTCTGCAAGATCTTGATAAAGACACGGTTGATTTCAAACCAACTTACGACGACTCAGATAACGAGCCTGTTCTTATGCCTGCTAAATTCCCCAATTTACTTGCAAATGGCTCGGAGGGAATTGCAGTAGGCATGGCAACTAGTATTCCTCCGCATAATTTACATGAGCTTTGCGACGCTCTGCTTTATTTGATAGACAATAAAAAAGATGCGCAAATATCTGATTTACTAGGGTTTATTCAAGGTCCAGATTTTCCAACTGGCGGGGTTATTATAGACAGCAAAGATGCTGTGCACCACGCATATAAAACAGGAAAAGGCAGCTTTCGCGTTAGAGCAAAATGGGAAAAAGAAACATTTTCACACGGTCTATATCAAATAGTAATTACTGAAATTCCGTATCAAGTGCAAAAATCGAAATTAATAGAGCAGATAGCGGACTTGATGAAAAACAAAAAAATCCCGTTAATCAGCAATATACGCGACGAATCAGCTGAAAATATAAGGGTTATAATTGAACCAAAAGGCAGGTCTTGTTCTGCAGAAATGATTATGGAATCTTTATTCAAATTATCTTCGCTAGAGTCAAGAGTCCAGCTTAATATGAACGTTCTAGACTCCACAAATGTTCCGCGAGTTATGAACATAAAAGAGATTCTAGAGGAGTTTTTAGAACACAGAAAAACTATTATTTTAAGGCGCACTAAATTCAGAATAGGAAAAATAGAAGCAAGACTAGAAATACTAGAAGCATTACGAATCGCCTATTTAAATATAGATGAAGTAATAAGAATTATCCGCGAAGAAGACGATCCTAAAAAAGAGTTAATATCAACCTTTAATTTAAGCGATGTGCAGGCTGAAGCCATCCTTAATATTAAACTGCGATCACTTAGAAAGCTAGAAGAAGAACAAATAAACGCAGAAAACACTGATCTTCAAAAAGAACTAGCAGACCTAAATAAAATAATAAATTCAGCTGCTAGACTTTCAAAAGTAATAAAATCAGAACTGCAGGGTATACAAAATCAGTTTGGCTTTAAAACAGAGCTTGGCAAAAGGTTTACTATTTTTGAAGAATCACAAAATGACGCACAAATAATAGACATCTCTGCTTTTGTAGAAAAAGAAGCAATAAGTGTCATTTGCTCTAAAATGGGCTGGATTAGGTCAGTGAAGGGACATAATATAGACAAAAAATTACTAAAATTCAAAGAAGGTGATTCAGAAGCGTTTGTAATCGAAACACACACCACTAGCAATATTCTCATTTTTGCAAGTAATGGAAAATGCTTTACCGTCCTTGCTGACAATATTGCTAAAGGCAAAGGGCATGGAGAGTCTGTTAATTTAATGGTAGATCTTGAAAACTCAGACATAGTCACCATATTGCCATATCAAAAAAATGAAAAAATACTATTAGCCTCAAGAGCAGGAAAAGGTTTCATTATTAATAGCAATGATATGATCGCATCGACCAAGAACGGTAAGCAAGTAATGAACATAAATAGTGGCAACGAGGCAACTATTTGCAAACCAGTTGCTGGAGATATGATTGCAATAATTGGAACAAATAGAAAGCTTTTAGTGTTTGATATAAGTGAGATTCCAGAAATGAAAAAAGGGCAAGGCGTTCTCTTGCAAAAATATCGTGATGCAAAACTTGGCGACGCTACAACATTCAATTCTGAAGATGGTTTAAGCTGGAATTTAGGGAGTAAAATACGCCAAGAAAAAAATATATTGGCGTGGCGAGCAAAAAGAGCTAGTGTTGGTAAAATACCACCTGTTGGCTTCCCTAAAAATAATAAATTTAATTGACTCCAGACTCGCTCATTTGGTAAGAGAGTGTCACTAGCGAGGTACTAAAACCCGTCATTGCGAATGAGGCGTAGCCTAAATGTGGCAATCTTGTGAGTAGGAATCCACCCGAAAAAGATCACCACGCTTCGGTAATTCTTTGCTGGTGATGACGATTATTGTCATTGTACATGACACCGGAACTTACAATAAGCCGTCTTTGAGATTATAATATCACAATATTTATTTTAATTATCACTATTTATTATAAATAAATATTGCATATAAATTATTTTGTGTAAGATGATCTTTGTGTTAAAAAATATTTGGGAGATAATTATGACTAAAAAAGCTACTAAAAAAGAGTATAATATCAGCTATGCACTTGGCGACGATTGGTATGAATCAATAAAATATAATCCTAACAAAAAAAACAAAACTAACTGGGAAGAAGAAATTGGTTTAAAGAAACAATCAGCAGTAAAAACAGCTACTAAAAAGAAAACAAGAGCTTCATCAGAAGAGGAATAAACCTCTCTTTTTTTTTAGTTTTATTTCTAGTTACGGTATATTTTAATTAAATCCCTGCGCTAAAATTTGCTGACGCGATTACTATATATAATAGGCTCTACTTGAGATAATTACTTACATAAACGGGAGTAATACATGTGCAAATATATCAAACATTAAATCTAAAATGCACTACATCGCCATCTTGCATTACATAGTCCTTGCCTTCAACGCGTAATTTACCAACTTCTTTTGCCTTCGCCTCACCACCAAGATCCATATATTCTTGGTATGATATTACCTCAGCCCTGATAAAGCCTTTTTCAAAATCAGTATGAATAATTCCAGCGGCTTGCGGAGCTAGGCAATTTTGCTTGAATGTCCAAGCGTGCGCCTCTTTTGGGCCAACAGTAAAAAAAGACTCTAGCCCAAGGAGTTTATATGCTGATTTAATTATTCTGCTAAGGCCAGTTTCTGTAAGACCAATACTTTCCAAAAATTCTTGCTTTTCCTCTTCTGACTCCAGAGTAGAAATTTCTGACTCTATTTTAGAAGAAATAACAACGCTATTTGCACCCTGAGCACTGGCCATTTCAGCAACTTTTTCTGAATGAGCATTACTAGTATTAGCTTCAGACTCTAGAACGTTGCATATGTATAAAATTGGCTTAGATGTTAAAAACTGCAATGCTTTTAATTCTTTTTCATCTACTTCATCAGCCAAGCTTCTAACCGGACGCCCTTCTTCTAAAATCTCCTTGCACTTCACAACTAAATCAAGCTGAGGCTGTAGAGATTTGTCTGATTTTGCTTTTTTGGTTAAGTTTACTATGCGCTTTTCTGCAGATTCAAGGTCAGCTATAATAAGCTCTGCTTCTATTATTTCTGCATCTTCTACCGGGTCTATTTTTCCGTGAACATGGGTTATGTCATCATCTTCAAAACATCTTAAAACATGAATTATTGCATCAACCTCGCGTATGTGCGATAAGAATTTATTCCCAAGCCCCTCTCCCTTACTTGCACCTTTTACAAGGCCAGCTATGTCTACAAACTCTATAAAAGCTGGAATTATTTTTGCAGATGATGCGCTTTTTGCCAAATCATCAAGTCTAGAATCAGGCACCGCAACAATGCCAGTATTTGGCTCTATAGTACAAAAAGGATAGTTAGCAGCTTCTGCGTTTGCACTAGCTGTCAGTGCATTAAATAGAGTAGATTTTCCAACATTGGGAAGCCCGACAATTCCGCATTTTAGAGTCATGAATTTATAGTATTTTGATTAAATTTTTCAGTAAAATATCACAAATATGCAAAAAACACCAGCTAAAATCAAAAAAATATAATATAGTAAATTTAATTGAATTCCAGATTGAGATTCAACTATACTAATACTACGTTATTGTATATTTAATTAAACCTCTGCGCGATAATTTGCTGACGCGTTTACTACATATAATAGGTGGAAGAGAAAACTCTCCACATAAACTTTAATTAAATTTGCTACAGAAACAAGATAAAGTCAAAAATTGATACTACTGAGTTTGACTAATTTTCATCATTCTAGATTTATCTTTATCCCATGCGTACTGAGTATGAATAGTTTTCACCTCTGTGATCATAATATCCCCATTTTCAAGCTGAGTTACATCTAGCCCATTTTGCAATGATTCTATTATTAAATTATTTGAACCACAAATATATCTAACATCATTAAATATATCTTCTTGTATTTCTTGCTTTTTCTCTGTCTTTTTCATATTCTTTGAATTTCGATAAAATGATCTAATAACTCGTTAACATATCACAATAATCAAAATTAATCAAGGGGGTTTGTTAACAAAAGTTTACAACTATAGTAAATCAAACTTATTTTTGTATATTTAATTAACGTTCCTAGTGAGAATACGCACTAGCGAGGCGCATAAGCGACGTGGCAATCTTGTGAGTATGAACTCCAACTCCTAAGATCGCTTCTGCTTGCGTTCGCGATGGCGGGTATACCTCGCCTGCGCAAGACGAGCTCGCGCACCCATCTTGCTTTAAGCGGCTTGATCAAAATATGCATCTACATTGCCTGCTACTGCAAGCACATTATCATCTTGGTTTGGGACGCCTACTGATGCTTCGGAAATTGAATCTACTATAACATCATCCCCAACTTGCAACTCCTCCGCGCCTTTGTTCTGCTCCTCTGAAGGAATATTATCAGCTATTTTTTGTAATAATTGATTAGATAATTCTTTTGGTAATGAATCGCTACAAATAAATTTCTTTATATCTAACATTAGTCCAGAAAATTCTTTATTATCTAGTGACTGTAATTTTATATACAGCAATTTGCCAAAACGTTCAGTAATTAGCTTTAATTCCTGCTGGCCAAGCCCAATATTCTCTGGGTTAGCATACTGATTATCATCAATAATGCCATCAGCTATTTTTGCAAGGTGCAATAATTTTATGCAGTGCGCAAATTTTTCATGTGAGCACCATAAATTTTGTACATATTCATCTACCTCTTTAATCATGACACCTGCTGCAATTAACAACCGAACACATTCTGCGCGCCCCTCATGCGTTGCACAATATAATGGACTTGGGGTATATTTGTCTACTTTATTAACATCTGCTTTTGCTTCAATCAGCAACCCTAAGCATTCTTTATGCCCATTATATGCAGCCCAGTATAGAGGAGTGTAATCGTATGCACATTCTTTATTAACATCTGCTTTTGCTTCAATCAACATCTGTACGCACTCTGCGCGCCCTTCATGCGCAGCCCAGTATAGCGGAGTTTTACCCGCTTTATCTATCCCATCAGTTTTTGCACCCTCAGCTATCAACTCTCTTGCTAAACTTCTTTTTCCTTTTTCAGCAGCTTCTAATAGCGCCGCATTTAATTCTTTTTGCTCTTCTTCTGTCATTTTTTTACCTAGATTTTTTATATTACAATTTAAAGGCATCATATCGCTACTACCCTTCTATGGCAACAGTAGTAAGTACTTTTTTTAGCAAGGATTTAACAGCATTATTTATATATTTTATTATTTATGATTCTCAAACGGATAAAAATAGTGTATAATGAGCGAAGTTTAAAATGCATAGGCAAAGATTAGATACAAAATGTATAATTACAATGAAGCTTTTTTGGCTCAAATAGATAAAGTAAAACTAGAGGAAAGATATAGAGATTTAATTGGTATCACACGTGATGCTGATAATTTTCCTATGGTAAATTTTGAAGGACGCTCAGAAAAAGTTACTATGTGGTGTACCAATGACTATCTCGGAATGAGTCAAAATGAAACTGTTAAAAAAGCTGCAATTAATGCTATTAAAAATTCAGGAATAGGCTCTGGAGGAACCAGGAATATTGGTGGTAATAACAACTCAATCATGCGCCTTGAGCAAGAAATCGCAAAATTACACAATAAAGAAAAAGGGTTAGTTTTTACATCTGGCTATATTTCAAATGACGCAACATTAACCACCCTTGCAAAAATCATCCCAGGTCTTGAATATATTTCAGATGAACTAAACCACGCATCTATAATATCTGGAATTAAAAATTCTGGCGGAAAGAAGCATATATACAAGCATCTAGATATGGCTCATCTTGAAGAAATACTAAAATCTATGGATATCAACGCTCCTAAAATAATTATATTTGAATCTGCATATTCAATGAACGGCTTAATATCTCCGATTGCAAAAATATGCGAATTAGCAAAAAAATATAATGCCCTAACATATATAGATGAAGTTCATAGTGTTGGTTTATACGGCAAAAAAGGCAGCGGTATTGCAAATGCACTGGGGTACGACAGCCAAATTGATATAATTCAAGGAACGCTTGCAAAAGCTTTCGGCGTAATTGGCGGCTATATTGCAGCAAATTCAGACATTGTAGAATCTATTCGCCTCGCAGCGCGCGGCTTTATATTCACAACTTCTTTGCCTCCAGTAATAACAGAATCAGCGCGGGCAAGCATAGAATATTTAAAAAAATCAGAAATAGAAAGAATCAAACACCAACAAGTAGTAGACAAAACAAAAAAACACTTACGCAGAGTTGGCATTAAAATTCTTGAAAATGACAGTCACATTATTCCAATTATTATTGGTGATGCAAAACTTACAAGAGAAGCATCCAATTTACTTCTTAAAAAGCATAATATCTTCCTGCAGCATATTAACTTTCCAACTGTTTCAAAAGGTACAGAAAGACTGCGTATTACTCCAACACCTGCGCACAGCGACGAAATGATTTCAGAATTAGCCAAAGCTTTGCTTGACGTATTTGATACACTTGGTATAAATAATAATATAAAGGCAGCTTGAACACTATACATCTGAGGTTCAAGTTATTGTAAATACAAGACTGGGGAAAACGCATGTCATTAAAATTTCCAGATATAGACCCAATAATAATGCATATTTATGGACCCTTGGCAATTTCATGGTATTCATTATCTTATATTGCCGGAATTTTACTTGGATTTTTTTATATTAATAAATTAATAGATAAAAATCAAAATCTAGGTATCACTAAACAACATTTTGAAGATTTTTTTAGCTATGCTGTTATTGGCATAATAGTTGGTGGCAGGCTTGGGTATGTTATATTTTATGACTTTGACAGATATATACAAGATCCTATATCTATCCTCAAAACATACGAAGGGGGCATGTCTTTTCATGGAGGAATCACCGGCCTTACTTTATCTGCAATCTTATTTAGCAAATCAAGAAATATAAGCAGTTTACGCATATTTGATTATTGCGCTAATGCTGCTCCAATAGGTTTATTTTTTGGCAGAATCGCGAATTTTATTAACGCAGAACTTTATGGTAAAGTCACAGACGTACCTTGGGCATTTATTTTCCCTGGAAGTGATGGCAACCCAAGGCACCCCAGCCAGTTATATGAATCTTTTTTGGAAGGCTTTATTCTGTTCTGGATATTATATTACACAACAAATAAACTAAATTTTTTGCAAAAAAAAGGGCTTTCAGCTGGATTATTTTTAATTTTTTATGGAATATTTAGAATGTTTATAGAATTCTTTAGAGAGCCAGATGAGCAAATAGGCTATGTTGCAAGTTATTTCAGCATGGGGCAAATTCTTTGCATTCCTATGATATTGCTTGGCACTGTATTAATTTTATATAGTCGTAAAAAATGCCAATAGATGCACAAATCAGACAAAAAATAAAACAATATGGCCATCTTAAAATTGACGAAATGATGGAGCTTGCAATGTCTGCGACCCCAGCTTCTTACTATAAATCAAAAGATACTATTGGCGATAAAGGCGACTTCATTACTGCGCCAGAAATTTCTCAGCTATTTGGCGAAACAATAGCTCTTTGGGTAATAGAACAATGGCATAAACTAGGCAAGCCTGATAATTTTATTTTTCTTGAAATGGGCCCGGGGCAAGGAACATTAATGAATGACATTTTGCGCACAGTTTGCAAAGTGGAAAAAGATTTTTTTAAAGCAATAAATTTACAACTTCTAGAAATTAATCCATTTTTCAGGCAAAAACAACAAGATCTTCTTGCAAAATATGGCAAAAATATAAATTGGCTAGATAAAAAAATCAATTTACCTAAATTGCCAATAATTACGATTGCTAATGAATTTTTTGATGCGCTACCTATAAAGCAATATAAAAAGGTGAAAAACGAATGGAGAGAAGTGGTAATTAAAATTAATCCACACGATCAAAATATTCGCTTCAACACAAATCCAATAAGAAACAGCCTACAGCAGCAATTCAAGATGGACCATAAAAATGCAAAAGATGGGGCTTATATAGAGGAATCTTTTGAATCTTTAGCAATTACAAAATGGCTAGCGACTCACCTGAAAGAACATAAAGGCGCATGTTTATTTATCGATTATGGCTATAATAAACCACCAAGTATCCGCCAAGATTTTGAATATGGGCAAACATTGCAAGCAATAAGTAACCATAAATATACACCTGTCCTGCAAAGCCTTGGAAGCTCAGATTTAACTGCGCACGTAGACTTTTTTGCTCTTCAAAAAGCCAGCAAACAAAAGGGGGAGAAAGATTTTAATTTTACAACTCAGGCAGAGTTTTTAAAAAAATATGGAATTAATATAAGGCTAAACCAGCTTAAACAAACGGTATCTACAAAAGATTATATCATTCTCCAAAAACAATTAGATAGATTAACTAATAATGAACAAATGGGTGAATTATTTAAAGTGCTTGAGATAGCAGAAATTTAGGCTACTTCACTCCTTTTGGGTAGACATTTTTGGTGGCATGTAATTTTCATCATGCTTCGCAAGTAACTTATTTGCTATAAAATAATTATTATTTACAAGCCTACCTTCTGCAATAATTCCTTGCCCTTCCCTGAACAGGGCTGGCAAAATACCGCTATATTCTACTTGCAAATTATTATGCGCATCTTCTATCAAAAACTGAATCTTATCCACACTCATCTTCTTAATAGAATCTTTACGAACCAAGCCACCAACTCTTACTTTTTGGTGACTATTTTTTATTTTATGAATTTCTGATGGCGGATAGAAAAATACCAAATTATCCCGCAAATTATACAAGATAATATATATCCCGGAAGCTATTATTGCCAAACCAATAATAGCCCATATTAGCCTGTTTTTTACTTTACGTTGCATGTTGCTTTTTTATATTGAATCATTGTCAGCATATAAAAGCTAGTCATCGATGCAAATGCAAAGCCATAAGCTGATATTAAATATAAGTTCATTGCGGTTATTTCTATGATTATTTAATAATTGAACTATCTATATTATAACTCAAGCTGCACAAAAAGTACAGCTTGGATTAATGAATTTCAATAATTAATTATACAATATTATCTGGTGCTATCAGCATATTGCCAGTGAACTCAGTATCATATTCTTCATCCGCTAGCTCAGAGTCAGAGCTAATAGCATGAGGTACGCATGCAGCTAGATCTTTCAGACCGTTTCTGACTTCTATTGCTGCATCTTTTTCATGAGCGTTCACATAGCCTTGAATAAATACTTCACCATTAAAACATTTTTCTATTTTTTCTATGCCTTTTTGAAGTAATTCACCTACATTGCCTATAATTTTTCCTGCACCAGAGAATATTATTGTCCCTGCAAATTTATTTTTTGATTCATTGATAAAATCACCTTTAACTGTAATCCCATCAGCAATAGCAATAATTGTATCTGGGTAATTAAAAATAATATCTCCTTCAAAATCTTGCATAAAATAAAGCGTTACGCCTGGAGATTTTATAATTAATTTTTTTGCTCTACAAATATCTTGCAAAAAAACTTCACCTGGCTTTTTTAACTCTAAAGATTTTAAAGGCATGATTTCTCCAACAGATGCGCTAATAACACTGGAACCTTGAATCACCACCACTCCTGACGAATCAGGCTTACCAGTAAACTGCACCTTCTCACCATCAGAAAATTTAACTGCAGTTAAATACCCATTACCTAACGTTAAGTCAGGAGTTTCACCACCAACTAACTTTAGGCCAGGTGCATACATCGCATTTGACACGTAGCTAGAAGAAGATGCAGGAATGATATCATCAATGTGTAGCAATTCGCCACTCACATCTTTAACGAAACCATCTTTGAGAAGCTTTTGGTCTTCTGAAGGCATTTGACCAACTTGTCCTTCAATCGTAGACCCTTCCTGAAATACAATGCAACCACTATCTTTGTTGTCTTCAGATGTTGCTTCTGGTTTGTCTTTACTCATAATTTTTTTTCTTTTATAAAATTTTAATCATATCATTTTTTTTAATAATTTAAGCTGCACAAGAAGTACAGCTCGGATTAATAAATTTCAACAATTAATTATGCAATATCATCTGGCATTGAATCGACATCACTTTGACCTGTGCAATCAATATCAGAAGCATCTAGAGTTATGTAGCAATTACCATCCCTAATCTCAATGCTTGAAACACCATCTGAAGGGAAATTCAATTCTACATTTTGTTGTGTTGATATGCTTATTACATTTGTTTGTTGTTGGGCGGGGCCGACTGCACCTGTGATAGTTGAGGCACCAGTAATTAAACCAAGTTCATTACCATTATTTAATTTATCGTTACTCATAATTTTCTCCTTTTTTTTATTAATACTTAAGCTAAGTTCTCTTAGCTTGTTAATATCTTTATCATATAAAAAACTGCAAGTAAAGAAAAAATTATAAAAATTAATTTCATTAATTTATAGCAATAAATTGCTCTTAAAACTGTAATAATTACCTCCGCCTACAATCACGTGATCGTGCACCGAGATGCTGATAGTCTTGCATGCATTGACAATATTAATCGTAATGTCAATATCTGCAGCAGACGGATTCACATTGCCGCTCGGGTGGTTGTGCACAAGCACAATCGACGATGCATCATAAATTATTGCTTTTTTCATGATTTCTCTTGGGTAAACGGGAGTTTGATCGACCGTGCCTTCAGCAATAATTTCATCCTTAATTAAAATATTTTTTTTATTAAGAAACAAAACACGAAACTGCTCTGTTTTTAAATTGCCCATATTAAATTGCAGATAGTGCAAAAGCGCAGACCAAGAGCTTATTATATGCTTGTCAACCACTTCCTCTGCCAAAATACGATTTGTAATTTCTTTTATGATTTTAAATTGCAGATAAATATTTGGGCTCACACCTGCTTTTTTTGTAATAAAATCCTGGTCAACATTTATGAGATGCTTAAAACCACCAAATCTAGCTATCAAATCCTTGGCAAGGGGTTTGACATCTCTTCTAGGCAGAACATTAAATAACAATAATTCCAGCAATTCATAATCTGCAAAATGCTTTGGATCAGATTTAAAAAATTTATCCTTCAGCCTTTGCCTGTGCCCTTTATTATAATTTACTTCTTCAGCTGATTCTGGCTGTGGATTTTGCATAATTTAAGAATTTTATCCGAAAATCAAAATTTATTTTTTGTAAGGAGGAAAATTTAAACTCTTGGGCGAGGATGTAAATATCTCGACCCCGTCTTTGGTTACTCCCACAGTATGCTCGAATTGAGCAGACAAAGATTTATCCCTAGTTGTAACCGTCCAATCGTCAAATTTACTTAATATTGTCTCGTGCTTACCAGCATTCACCATTGGCTCTATTGTGAAAAACATCCCCTCTTCCAGCACAAGGCCCGTGCCAGCCTTACCGTAATGCAACACCGTTGGCTCATCATGAAAAACCCTGCCAATGCCGTGGCCTGTATAGTCACGCACTACCGAATAATTATGCTTTTCTGCATATTTTTGAATAGCATTACCAATATCACCAAGGCGCACGCCAGGACGCACCATATCAACACCAATCATCATTGCATCATAAGTCACCTGCACTAGTCGCCTTTGCTTGACTCCAACATCGCCAACATAAAACATCCTGCTTGTGTCGCCGTGCCAACCATCCAAAATAACCGTAACATCGATATTTATTATATCACCATTTTTTAGCTTTTTATCCGATGGAATGCCATGACATACAACATGGTTTATTGATGTGCATATAGATTTTGGAAAACCTCGGTAATTAAGAGGTGCTGGCTTGGCATTATGGCTAATTATATATTCATGACATAAATCATTGAGCCGGTTAGTGCTAACACCAGCTTCAACATATTCTGCAATAAAATCAAGCGTTCTAGCTGCAAGCTCGCCTGCCTCTCGCATTT
This sequence comes from Alphaproteobacteria bacterium, assembly GCA_020628955.1. Lineage (GTDB taxonomy): Bacteria > Pseudomonadota > Alphaproteobacteria > Rickettsiales > Rickettsiaceae > Megaera_A. The sequence continues at coordinate 11,770 of JAHDEH010000008.1, read as the reverse complement.
TTTCAAAATCTACTGGTTTGTGAATTTTAACTGCCATATATCTATATATTTAATTTAAGAATTATTCAATTTCTCTTTCAAGATTTCATTAACTACAGACGGGCTTGCTTTGCCACCAGTTTTTTTCATCACCTGACCAACAAAGAAACCAAATAATTTTTCTTTACCACCTCTATATCCAGCAACTGAATCTGGGTTTGACTCTATCACTTCCATAACTATTTTTTCAATTTCTCCTTTATCTGAAACCTGCTTCAAACCTTTGCTTTCAACGATTTCTGAAGCGCCTAAGCCACTTTCAAACATTTCCTCAAAAACAGTTTTTGCAATTTTGCCAGATATAGTACCGTCCTTAATAAGCTTCATCATCTCTTGAATCATTTTTGGCTTTATTTTACACTCCAACAAGCTCATTCCATGCTTATTCAATCTGCCAAATAGTTCACTACTTATCCAATTAGCTACAATTTTTGCATCTGCTCCATTAGCTGCTTCTTCAAAATATTTTGCCGTTTCTTCATCTGCAACTAAAACTTCTGCATCATAATGACTTAATCCAAGCTCCTTAGTATAACGAGCAATTTTCTGATCTGGAAGCTCAGGCAGTTCACTGCGCATTTTTTCTATTAATTCATCGCTAACTTTAACAGGCAGCAAATCAGGGTCTGGAAAATAGCGATAGTCATTTGCGTTTTCTTTGCTACGCATTGTACGCGTTTGACCAGTATTTGCATCAAATAAACGCGTTTCTTGGTCTATCTTTCCACCATTTTCTAATATTTCGACCTGTCTAAAAGCTTCAAATTCTATTGCTTTAACTATATTTTTTACAGAATTAACATTTTTAATTTCACATCTAGTGCCAAATTCAGCGCCAGGTCTTCTGACCGAAATATTCGCATCGCAGCGCATAGATCCTTGATCCATATTACCATCGCATGAACCTACATATCTCAGAATGCTTCTAAGTTTCTTAACATATTCAGCAGCCTCATATGGCGAGCGAATATCTGCCTCAGACACAATCTCCATCAAGGCAATACCAGACCTGTTTAAATCAATCAAACTATATTCTGGGTCCATATCATGAATTGACTTTCCTGCATCTTGCTCCAAGTGAATTCTGTTAATTCTTATTTTTTTCTCTGCGCCATCTTCAAGCATAACAGTTAAATGACCGTCTTCAACTATTGGAAGATAAAATTGCGAAATTTGATAGCCTTGAGGCAAATCTGCATAAAAATAATTTTTTCTATCAAATACAGAAAGTTTATTAACTCTACCATTAATTCCAAGGCCAGTTTTGATCGCCTGCTCAACACAATATTTATTTAGCACCGGAAGCATACCAGGCATTGCAGCATCAATTAAAGACACCTGACTATTAGGACTTGCTCCATATTCTGCGCTGCTTTGTGAAAATAATTTTGATTTTGAAGAAATTTGCGCATGAACCTCAAGTCCAATTACATATTCCCAATCACCTGAATTACCGTTAATTATTGCCATTTAAAACCCTCTAGCTGTAAAATTTAAATGCTTCATTGCTCGTTCAAGCGCTCCGCTTGCTTTAACTAAACTATACTCATCAAAAGAATTTGCTACTAATTGCATACCAAGCGGCAAACCATTTTGGCTCAAAGCGGCCGGAACTGAAGAGCATGGAAGACCAGCAAGACTTGCTGGTATTGTATACATATCATTCAAATACATAGTGATAGGATCTGACTGATTTGCACCAATTGCAAATGCTGCGCTTGGCGTTGAAGGTAGCATTATTATATCAACTTTTTCGTATGCCTCTTTAAAATCATTTGCTACCAACCTTCTTACTTTTTGAGCTTTTAAATAATAAGCATCCATGTGGCTGGAAGACAAAACATAAGTACCAAGCATTATACGTCTTTTAACTTCTTCTCCAAACCCTTCGGTTCTTGTGAATGTATATAAGTCATCTAGTGAATTACATTTTTTGTCCGTTCTATATCCATATCTTACCCCATCATACCTTGCAAGATTAGAGGACGCTTCAGCTGGAGCAATTACATAATAAATTGGCAGCGCATATTTAGCATGTGGCAAGGTTATATCTACAATTTCTGCACCTTGCTCTTTCATAGCTTGAATAGAATCCTGCCACATTTTAATAATTTCTGGATCAACACCATCAATTTCCATCAAATCTCTAGGAACACCCACTTTCATGCCTTTAATCGAGCTAGACGCTGCTGAAACAAGCTCTGGAACTTCTATATTCATTGATGTTGAGTCTTTTTCGTCATATCCCATCATACATTCAAGCATAAGCGCAGCATCCTCAACATTTCTAGTAAAAATACCAGCTTGATCCAATGAGCTAGCAAACGCAACCATACCATAGCGAGAGCATCTTCCATATGTAGGTTTTATGCCGACAGTGCCAGTAAAAGCCGCTGGCTGCCTTATAGAGCCACCGGTATCGCTACCTGTTGTTGCCATTGCACAAAAGCTGCTAAGCGCTGCAGACGCCCCGCCAGAAGATCCACCTGGAACCAAATCAGCATCGCTATCTGTTGCCTTCCATGGATTTATAACATTACCAAAAAAACTCGTCTCGTTTGAAGAGCCCATTGCGAATTCATCCATATTAGTTTTACCTAGCATCACGCTTCCGCAATCTGCTATTTTTTGACTAACTGTTGACTCATACGTCGGAACAAACTCTTTCAGCATTTTTGATCCAGCCGTTGTTTGCACCCCTTTTGTACAGAACAAATCTTTCATTCCAATTGGGATGCCTTCTATCTTACGATTTTCACCTTCTGCATATAATTTGTCGGATTGCTGCGCCTGCGCGCGCGCAATGTCAAATGTGTGAGTGATATAACTATTTAAATTTTTATATTGCTCGCATTGTTTAATATGTGCTTCTGTCAGCTCAGTTGCAGTAAATTCTTTATTCTTTAGGCCTTCCAGTGCTTGATGTATAGATAATTTTATTAATTTTGTCATAAATTTTGTTATTATTAAACTTTTTTATATCTTATAATTTTGAAGATCGTTATTATCACTTTTTTTATAATTAATAGTTTATTTAGTTATAAAAAAACTATTATTCTACTACCTTTGGAACAACAAATAATTTTTCTTTTTTAGCTAAATCTGCCCCAGCGCCCGTTACATTTGCAAATATATCATTTGCAATATCACCAACATTAACAGCGTCTGCTTGCAATCTTTGCGTAGACTCGCATACAGACCGCAAAGGCTCTACATTGCTACAATCCTCATCATGCAGTTTATCTATCATGCCAATAACCGTCTCAAGTTTAGCTTTGAAACTCTCTATTTCATCTTCTTTGAAGCTAATTCTAGCCAAATTTTGTAATTTCTTTAATTCTATGTCAGTAATCATGAACACCTCTATAATACATATCAATTGCCAATAAAAAGTCAACTTAATCACTTTAATTATCTCATGCTGAGCTATGGTGTATCACATAACTGAACATAAAACAAGTAGTAAAATAAAAAAAATAGCCAAGGTTACTCAATCTTAGCTATTTTTGCTGTATTAAACTATTTTTTGCAAACAAAGCTTAACTTTTTGAGCTATTTTTTCTTAGCTCTGTTAGTCACCCTGCTCTTGCCTTTATTAAAGCGCCCAAGATTTTTAAAGAATTTTTTAGCACTGCCGCTTTTAGCTCCAATTGGATTAGTTCCAGAACCAACCACCGAAATAGATTCATCATGCAAATTATGCATTAGCTCTGCCAGCTTGACCTTGTTTTTGTCAAAAATAACCTTAACAACCCTTTGCTCTTGCACCTTTGGCTTGAACCATAGTCGCTGCGACTGAACTCTTTGGATGTAATACCAAACGTTACCACCCTCTCTTGGAGTATATGTTGGGCTTCCAATTAACTCCACAAGCTTGTCTTTAGATGGATTCTCTTTATTTATTTTACTCAAAACATCATCGTCAATATAATTTCCATGATTACTCATAGATTTACAACCACCAATAAAACAAACAAAAAACACCAAAAAGAACCTTAAAAAATACGTCATATGAAAAAAATAATAAATTAGTTATAGATTTTACTGAATAAATACTATATAATGCATTCGTTTTTGACAAACATTTTTTTCAAAAAATTGAAAATAAATTTTTAAATAGAGGAAAATCAATGGCAGTACCAAAGAAAAAAACTTCAAAATCTAAAAGAAATATGAGGCGCGCGCATGACGCACTCAGCAAAATAAACGTAATTGTGGACAAAGACACTGGTGAGTATAGATTGCCGCACCATATGGACACTAGCAGTGGATCGTATAACAATAACCAGATCGTGGCAGAAACAGCTGAATCTGAAGAGTAGAAATAATATGGCCTCAAGAATTATTGGCTCTGGCGGCTATCTACCATCAAACATTGTAAGTAACGAAAAACTCTCTGAGACCGTTGACACTAATGATGAGTGGATAAAAACCAGGACTGGTATATTGCAGAGGCATATTGCATCTGAAGAAGACTCATGCTTTGAAATGGCAAAGCGCGCAAGTTTGCAAGCTATTGAAGATGCTGACATAAAAGCATCAGATATAGAGTTAATTATTGCATGCTCGACTACTCAGGACAATAACTTTCCTGGTATATCGAACAAAATCCACGAGCATCTTGGCCTAAATTCAAATGTTATAGCAATAGATTTACACGATGCTTGCTCTGGCTTTGTATATGCTATGCATATTGCAAATAGTCTTATCAAAACCAACGGATACAAAAAAACTCTAATAGTTTGCGCAGAAAAAATGTCCTCCCTACTTGACTGGAAAGACAGAACAACATGCGTCTTATTTGGCGACGGAGCAGGAGCGGTTATCCTGGATAACACCAACGAAGAAAATTGCGGCATCATAGATAGCATGATTTACTCCGATGGATCAATGGGCAGTATTTTATACACCAAAAATTCATCAAGCAACGAAAGCGCCGGAATAATCATGAACGGGCGCGAAGTATTCAAACATGCAGTTAACAAAATGTCTGGCTCCATAAAAGATATAGCAGAAAAAAATAATTTATCTATTAACGACATTGACTATATAATACCTCATCAAGCTAATATCAGAATTATAAATAGCATAGCAAACAAATTAAATGTAGATGAAAAGAAAATTATATCGACTATAGACAAGCATGCAAATTGCTCTTCTGCATCTATACCCCTTGCACTATTTGAGCGCAATAAACAACAAAAAATAGAAAAAGGATCTATCGTGGTCATGACCGCATTTGGCGCCGGCGCCCGCTGGGGATCTATATTGCTTAAATGGTAAGCATTACAGCAAAATTGTTTTTTTAGATATTGTAAATTTAATTAAAGTCCTGCGCGAGAATGGCGAGTGAGCGCTATATATAATAGGCGAAAGAGACAATGAAACTGCATAAACGGGAGTTAAATTTGCAATAAATCCACTTGAAAAACGCTGTTTAATATATATATTGTATATTAAATTAAAAAGATATTTCAACAAATATATACTGTAAAATTTATAAAACTAAAAATGATGAATAACAACAACTATAGCGACATGACTGGCAAAATTCTTGTAGCAACGCCTTACGCAATGGAAGGAAGCATGTTCTACAAATCATTAATTTACGTTATGAAACATGAGCCCCAAGGGTCAATTGGATTGATTTTTAACAAAACAGCCCCAAATAATCAACAAGAGCTTTTTGCAAATATTGGTAATGATATAACGATGGAAGAGATGAATCTGCAAGCTCATCTGGGAGGACCAGAAGAAGCGGAGCGCGGATTTGTACTGCATAGCAGTGAATATGATAAAGAAAATTTATACAGAAACGAGAGATGCAATGTATCTGTAAGCTCTAATATTAATATAATTCAAGACATCGCCAACAAAACAGGTCCTAAAGAAAAATTATTAATGCTAGGTTACACCGCATGGAAACCAGGCGAAATGGAAGCAGAACTTAAAAATAATTTATGGATCGTAATCGAAGCCGAGCAGAATTTTATATTTTCAGACCTTTCTAATGATGAAAAATGGAGCGCAGCTCTTGCATGCAGCGGCATCAGTGCAAGTGAATTTATACCTGGATTCGCAACATGTTGATTTATAAAAACATATTACCAAAAGCATAAAAAGCTGATTAATGTTATGATGCACTAGACCTTTTTTAAAAAAATCTCTGAATTCACCGTGCAGAAATTTAAAAAACACAAACTTTTTATAAAAAATAAAATACAAATAACTTGATTATTAATAAAAATTTACCTATAATGCTTAAAATTTATTTTAAGCATTATATATTATGAAAACCAAGTTAGACACAAATTACCACGACAAGCTAGATAACTTCCTCAGCACTACAGCAATGATAAGACCATATTTTTATAGAGTTTCAAAAGAATTGCCTAATGGAGGTATTGTTACCTTCGACCTACTTGGAACATTGCATACAATAGCTGCAAATTATTTTCCATTAGCCCTACAAACAAAGGTGCCAAGCTATGACACATTAATTTGCGAATCACTGCCACAAGATGGAGACATGCAAGCACTTATGCACGAAATAGAAATTAATCCTTTAGATATCGGTAATAGAGACTGGCCTAAAGAGCTATCGATAAAAGTTAAAGAACAAATTTTGGGCAGAGTAGGAGGATTAGAAGCTGCAAAAACTTATGCATTTCAAATGCATAGCTTGATTAATAACCCAGATATATTACCTGCAATATACAACAATAGCCTCAATGCAGAATGCAATAAATTTCCTCACCCCTTGCAAATGCTACTTTATTATCATTTTATGAATTATAATGATGGAGTAGACACATTTTTACAAAATTACTTTACAACAAACAACAAAACAATAAGGTCTTTAGAATCCATTGTAGAAGCGATGGAAGATCAAATAGATTTATATAAAGGCAAAACTATTATAGAGCAAACAAAGGCTGTAAATTCTTTAGTTGAAGAAGAAACCACTAAATTAGAACAAGAAAATATAAATTTTACTACTGAAATTGAAGGTCAATATTTAGCTCGCGCGCTTCCAGCAGAAACCGATCCTTATGTTATCAAACGCAACAAAGCATGGATGGATAAAATCAAGCAACATACTGCAAATTGCATCGTAAATAACTCAGCTGATTTAGATCATTTAACTCTAGACGATCAAGACATGGCTAACTTTGTAACAATTGACCGCACATCATCAGCTACAGTAAATGAAAAACTATTAATAGCTGTAGGGGCTGGGCATTTGAATGGAAACGAAGGCCTGCTCGAGCTACTATCTGCAGAAGGTTACACTATTGGTTGCTACAATAATGATGGAATTGTAGATTCTATTTACGAAAAAGAAGCTGTAGAGCTGGCTGGAGAATAAAATATAAAGTGAGTGCGCAAATTACAGTGGAGTAGACTGATTTTTTAAACTGTCTATTTCAAGGTAATACAGCGTATATGCGCAATGGCTTCTAGGTCTTCTGCACTTGACCTCCTGTTCCGCACTTTTTTGGACAAGATATATCAATTACAACACCATTTTATATCAACTATACAGAAATCTCTTTCATCCCTATGCAAAGCTCTATTAATTTTTTTCTGAACTTACCCCTAGCAATTGCCGCACCGCTTACACCCAAACGAATTAGGTCATTTTCATTATTCGGCAGCTTTTTAGCTATTTTTTTTAATTCATAATCAGAGGCGGCATGGTTTCTTGGAACGTCTATCTGGCTTGCGCAATTTTCTCGAAAAACAACTAATTCTTTTACTATAGACTGTAATTTATCAGAATTTTCATCATACAAAATTTTACTAACTATTTTATCATAATTTGGTTTGTAACTATTTGAGTCCAATAATTTTGCGCATCTAGAATGATATGCATCCCATAATTTCCTAGAACCTATTGAAGAGCTGAGTTCGCGATGCAAAGGAATTAAATATTCGACATCTTTAATGGCATATTCAGCCAAAGATTTTGTAAGTGGACGCTTGAGCCAATTTGCTTTTTGATTTGTTTTGTCAAGATTAATATATAGCAGCATTTTACATAAATTACCATATCCAATTCCTGGATCCATACCAACCACACCTGCTGCTATCTGGGTATCAAAAACATTTTTAGGCAGAGTTTTAAATTTATGATAAAATATGTCAAAGTCCTGATCTGGTGCATGTAACACTTTGCAAATATCTTGATTACTTAATATCTCTTGAAAAGAATTAACGTCTACAGATAAAGCATCTACAATAACTCTAATATTTTTTGCAGCAATTTGCAATAGACTCAATTGCGCATGGTATGTTCTCCTACGACAAAATTCAGTATCTATATAAATTATATTTTCTGCCTGTAATTTTTGACATAATTCTTCAAACTCAGTCTGATTATCAATTATTTGCATTTTTTGATTGCCTTGTACATTTATTTTCTATATATTTCTAGTTTTGTAACGCTTTAAATAAAATAATTAATAATAATGCATAAATTCAGAACGCATAATTGCAATCAGCTTAATAAAGAGCACGTAGGTCAAAAAGTTAAACTATCCGGATGGGTGCACCGCAGGCGCGACCATGGAAATTTGTTATTCATAGATCTTAGAGATCATTATGGAATAACGCAATTAGTTTTTACAGATTCTGACCTTGAACTTAAAAATAAAGCTAGCTATTTGCGATATGAAAGCGTCATTACTATTGAAGGTGAAGTTATAGCAAGATCTGAGGCAACAGTCAACAGCGCTATGCAAACAGGTGAAATTGAAATTGCAGTATCTAGCTATATTATTGAATCTGAAGCGCAAATGTTGCCATTAGTGGTGAATTCAGATGATGATGCTCCAGAAGATACTAGGCTGAAATATAGGTTCCTAGATTTGCGCCGTAAAAAATTGCACGACAACATAATGCTGCGCTCAAAAATTATTGCAGAGCTTAGAAGGAAAATGACAGATTCAGGATTTACTGAGTTCCAAACACCTATTTTAACAGCAAGTTCGCCAGAAGGCGCTCGTGATTTTTTGGTTCCAAGCAGAATGCATCCAGGAAAATTTTACGCCCTTCCGCAAGCACCGCAGCAATTCAAACAAATGCTTATGATGTCTGGGTTTGATAAATATTTCCAGATTGCACCATGCTTCCGCGACGAAGATGCAAGAGCAGATAGGTCACCCGGAGAATTTTATCAGCTAGATATGGAAATGTCATTTGTAACTCAAGATGATGTATTCGCAGCAATTGAGCCTATCATGTATGAAGTCTTTACTAAATTTAGTGACAAAAAAGTATCAAAGCCACCGTTTAATCGCATTCCCTACAAAGATGCTATGGAGAAATATGGCAGTGACAAGCCAGATCTTAGAAATCCAATTATTATATGTGATGTAACTGATGCGTTCAGAGATTCAGGCTTTTCTATTTTTGCCGGTCAAATTAAAAAAGGCGCAGCTGTGAAAGCAATCCCTGCCCCAAAAGCATCAATTCGCTCACGCAAATTCTTTGATGATATGAATAAATACGCAATCAGCGAAGGTGCTGGAGGCCTTGGATATATTCAATTCACAGATAGTGGCGAGGCAAAAGGACCTATTGCAAAATTGCTAACAGAGGATGAAATTGCCAAAATCAAGTCTATATCTGGAATTAGTGATGGCGATTCTGTATTCTTCTCTTGCGCAAAAAAATCCGAAGCCTTAAAGCTTGCAGGAAAGGTGAGAGTCAAACTTGGCAATGATCTTGAATTAATTAAAGATGATTGCTTTGAATTTTGCTGGGTGGTTGACTTCCCATTCTATGAAATGGACGAAGATAGTGGCAAAATAGACTTCAGCCATAATCCATTCTCTATGCCTCAAGGTGGCTTAGATGCTCTTGAAAACGCAAAAAGCAAAGAAGAGCTTTTAGCAATTAAAGCCTATCAATATGATATAGTATGTAACGGCATCGAGCTATCCAGCGGCGCAATCAGAAACCACAAGCCAGAATTAATGTATAAAGCCTTTGAGATTGCAGGATATAGCAACGCAGAAGTAGACAAAGAATTTGGCGGAATGATTCGTGCATTTAAATTTGGCGCACCACCACATGGTGGCATTGCACCAGGTGTGGACAGAATGGTTATGCTGATTGCAGATACTGCAAATATTCGTGAAATTATTGCATTCCCAATGAATCAACAGGCAGAAGATTTGCTGATGAGCGCGCCAAATAATGTATCTGAGCAGCAATTGCGGGAGCTGAACATCACTCTTTCTCCGTCGGTTAGGAATAAAATGCAAAAGAAAAACACAGAATCAGCGTAAGCAATATAGCCAGGGAACATTATGGAAAGTATAATAATCAAAGGTGGAAAACCATTAATCGGCGAAATTAATATAAGCGGCGCAAAAAATGCATCGCTTCCTATTATGGCAGCATGTTTGCTTACAGCTGAAGATGTCATACTTACTAACATTCCTAAGCTTTCTGATATTAATACAATGAGCAGGCTACTTGAAAATCATGGAACACAAATAGAGCGCCATGAAGCTGAAGATGATAGCTTAACGCTAAAAATAAATTCAAGCAATGTAGCTAACTATCTAGCCCCCTATGAAATAGTGCGAAAAATGAGAGCATCTATTTGGGTTCTTGGGCCATTACTTGCTAGATTCGGGGAGGCGATTGTTTCGTTTCCTGGCGGGTGCGCACTTGGTGCAAGGCAAGTAGATTTGCATATTGCAGCAATGGAAGCTATGGGAGCAACTATTGAAATAAAAGAAGGCTATATACATGCAAAATCAGATGGTAGATTAAAAGGAGCGCATTTTACTTTTGCCAAGAAATCTGTTGGAGCAACTATTAATGCAGTGCTAGCTGCCACCCTGGCAGAAGGAAAATCTGTTTTCACTAATTGCGCAATAGAACCAGAGATTGTAGATTTATGTGAATTTTTAAATAAAATGGGAGCAAAAATTTCTGGCATTGGCAACGAAAAGATAATTATTGAAGGAGTCGAAGCTCTCCATGGTACCAAGCATGCGATATTACCTGACAGAATCGAGGCTGGTACTTACATGATAGCAGCTGCAGCCACCAGGGGCGACGTAAGAATAAAAGGAATTAGCTATAGCCTATTAACCAATTTAATAGATAAAATGCAAGATGCAGGAATTAGTATTACAGAAAATGCTGATCATATTCATGTGCATCATCAAGGAGAAATCAAACCGGTTAATATTAGCACAGAGCCCTACCCTGGCTTTTCCACAGATTTGCAGGCGCAATTTATGAGCCTGATGATAGTTGCAAATGGATCATCCACCATTACCGAGAATATATTCGAAAATAGATTCATGCATGTGCCGGAACTGTCCAGAATGGGTGCTAATATAGCTGTTAGCGGCAATGTTGCTAACGTAACTGGAGTGGATAAATTAAATGCAGCAGAAGTGATGGCAAGCGACTTGAGAGCCTCTGTTTCGTTAGTTATTGCAGCTTTATGTGCAAAAGGAACAACCAAAATCAATAGGGTCTATCACCTAGATCGTGGCTATCAAGCACTGGAACAAAAGCTTGCTTCTTGCGGAGCAGACATCGAAAGGGTTTAGTTTTCAACCTAGAACAACCCCAAACATCTCGAAATAGTAAAAACTAATGAAGTGAGTGGGCTCTGAGGCGAGTGCAATAAAATTACTTGGTATCAACCAAAGATTTTAGCCCTTCCTTGTAGCTAGGGTATTTTAGCATAGCGCCAAGC